>NZ_JBHJQP010000169.1:6131-17222 GCF_042262625.1 Streptomyces sp. NPDC056347
TTTCGTGCAGTGCCGTTTCCCGCGGCGCGGGTTGCCGCCCGCTGCCGGCCCCCCGGCGCTTCCGGCCGCCGCCTCCCCTGCCCCGTACGGACGCGCAACGCGGGCGGCCCCGGCGATCGGCGTGGACCATGGAAGGCACAACGTCCGGACAGTGCCCGCACGCACCTCCGGGCCACAACTGCCGTGCCGACACGCCCATGCGTCACCCGAATGCCGCACCCCACCGTTCGGCTCATCTCATATCTGAGATAACCTTTCGGCATGTCAGACGATTACCTCGTACGCATCGGCAAGCTCATACGTGACGCCCGCCAGCACCGGGGCTGGACGCAGAGCCAGCTCGCCGAGGCGCTCGGCACCAGCCAGAGCGCCGTGAACCGCATCGAGCGCGGCAATCAGAACATCAGCCTTGAGATGATCGCGCGCATCGGCGAGGCACTCGACAGCGAGATCGTGTCGCTCGGCTACGCCGGACCGATGCACCTGCGCGTGGTCGGCGGCCGTCGACTCTCCGGCTCCATCGACGTCAAGACGAGCAAGAACGCGTGCGTGGCACTGCTCTGCGCCTCGCTCCTCAACAAGGGCCGCACCGTGCTCCGCCGGGTGGCCCGCATCGAGGAGGTCTACCGCCTCCTGGAGGTGCTGAACTCCATCGGTGTGCGGACCCGCTGGATCAACGACGGGACCGACCTGGAGATCGTCCCGCCCGCCCGGCTCGACATGGACGCGATCGACGCGGACGCCGCCCGCCGGACCCGCTCCATCATCATGTTCCTCGGCCCGCTGCTGCACCGCATGGACCGCTTCAAGCTTCCGTACGCGGGCGGCTGCGACCTCGGCACGCGCACGATCGAGCCCCACATGATCGCGCTGCGCCGCTTCGGCCTGGAGATCGCCGCCACCGAGGGGATCTACCACGCCCAGGTCGACCACTCGGTCACCCCCGGCCGCCCCATCGTGCTGACCGAGCGCGGCGACACCGTGACCGAGAACGCCCTGCTGGCCGCCGCGCGGCACGACGGCACGACCGTCATCCGCAACGCCTCCTCCAACTACATGGTCCAGGACCTCTGCTTCTTCCTGGAGGCCCTGGGCATACGTGTGGACGGCATCGGTACGACGACCCTGATCGTGCACGGCGTCCCGCACATAGACGTGGACGTCGACTACTCCCCCTCCGAGGACCCGGTCGAGGCGATGAGCCTCCTCGCCGCCGCCGTCGTCACGGAGTCCGAGCTGACGATCCGCCGGGTGCCGATCGAGTTCCTGGAGATCGAGCTCGCGGTCCTGGAGGAGATGGGCGTCGACTGCGACCGCACGACGGAGTACGCCGCCGACAACGGCCGCACCCGCCTGGTCGACCTGACGGTCCGCCCCTCCAAGCTGGAGGCGCCGATCGACAAGATCCACCCCATGCCGTTCCCCGGGCTCAACATCGACAACGTGCCCTTCTTCGCGGCGATCGCCGCCTCGGCCCACGGTCAGACCCTCATCCACGACTGGGTCTACGACAACCGCGCCATCTACCTCACGGACCTGAACCGCCTCGGCGGCAGGCTCCAGCTCCTCGACCCGCACCGGGTGCTGGTCGAAGGCCCCACCCGCTGGCGCGCCGCCGAAATGATGTGCCCGCCCGCCCTGCGCCCGGCGGTGGTGGTCCTGCTCGCCATGATGGCGGCCGAGGGCACGTCCGTACTGCGCAACGTGTACGTCATCAACCGCGGTTACGAGGAGCTGGCGGAGCGGCTCAACTCCGTCGGCGCGCAGATCGAGATCTTCCGCGACATCTGACCGGTGCTCCGGCGCACGCCCCCGCCGCACCCCGTCCGAGCTCGACGCATGTCAGCCCGGACGGGGTGCGGCGGCGTCCTCGCGTCCGCGGCCCGCCGGGTCAGCAGCCGCCGCAGGTGTGGAAGGTCACGTCCCAGTGGTTGGACTCACGGGCGTAGATGTTGCCGGAGGCCGCCTTGTACTGGGCCGCGCCGTCGCTCCGGTCGGCGATGCGGGTGAAGGTGCCGGTGATGTAGTGGGTGAGGCAGCTGGTGGGGTCGAAGTCGAGCTTGTAGCCGTTCCAGTGGCTGTAGGTACCCGAGGCGTGGCCGGTTTCGGTGCCGCCGGTGATGGTCAGCGCGCACCCGCCGGCCTTCTTCAGGGTGATCGCGCCCAGCGCGCTGTTGAGGTTGAGCCCGCTGAAGGAGGTGCAGGTGGAGCGGTTACGGTCCGAGCAGTTGCCACTGGAGCGCCAGGCGACGCCGGCCGCCTTGAAACGAGCGCTCGCGTCGGCGTGGCTGAGCTTGGTCACGGCGGCGGCACCGGCCTGCGTCTGCTGTCCTCCGGTGTCCTGCGCGGCAGCTGCTGGAGTGACGAGGAGTCCGGCGGTCAGCAGGGCGGCCGCCCAGGCGCCGGCGATGGCCGTGGATCTCATGGCAGGTTTCCTTCCACTGCGGTGAGTGACGGGTAGGGGTGGGCCCGGTTCGGGCGGGGGATCAGCCGCAGCCGTAGCGCAGGTAGTACCAGGTGACGGGGCCGACGATGCCGTCCACGCTCACACGGCCACCGCACGCGCCGCTCTTGAGGCCTTTCTGGAACGCGATGACCGCGCTGCGGGTCGTGGGGCCGAACTGGCCGTCCACACCACTGGCCTTGAGGCGGCCCCAGCCGACCAGGAGGCACTGGGCCTCGGTGACCCGGCTGCCCGTATCGCCGTAGGCGGTGAGGGCTTCGCCGCTGTAGTAGGTGCGGTTGCACGGGTAGGTGGCCGCCTCGGCGGGGGCGGATACCACGGTGGCCAGGGCGAGGGAGCTCACGGCGAGGGCGCCGGACAGGAGGACGGCCGCGAGCCGGGGGCGGGGGCGATGGCGGGGGAAGGGCATTTCGGACTCCTTGTGGTTGTGGGTGGAAGAGGTCGCGCGCATTGGGTTCTGGGCTTTCCTTGTCAACTGGTCGCCACATGGCCGGTGTTGGGGCCGTCGATGCCTTCCGCGGCCAGTCCCCCGGCCCGCTGGAAGGACACCACCGCGGACTTGGTGCCCGCACCGAAGTCACCGTCCACGGCCGACGAAGCGCCGTGAGCGTTCAGCAGCGTCCGCGCGGCGCGCACGGTGCCGCCGCTGGAGCCGGACCGGACGGTGCCGATCAGGGCGGCCCGGCGCAGCGCCGCGTCACGCCGGGCGGCGTAGGCGTCGAGCCGGGTACGCGACGCGGCGACGACGGTCTTCTCGACGGCCGACTGGGCGTGCGCCACGGCGGTGAGGAGCCCGCCGGTCCGCTGGCAACGGGCATCGTTCCGGGCCAGCTCATCGGTCTGGCCCCGAGCCCGTCGGCGAGCGGCCCGGTCCTGGCCCGCGCGGGCCACGTAGTCGCTCGCCCGGGCGCGGGCCTCGCCGGGGTTCTTGCCGTGGAAGCCGTACTCGGCCATGCAAGCCGCCCACTTCCGCCGGGCGCGGCGCACCTCCGCGTCCGCCTGGACCCGGTTGACCACCTGGTTCGTCAAGGACTCGACGGTGTAGCGCAGTTGGGACCATCCGTCGCCGTACAGCCGCAGGCGGGCCCGGTAGGCGCAGCCGTCGGTACGCACGGAGAGCTCGCCGCCGCCGGGAAGTGCGAGCAGCTTTTCGTGGGCGGGTGTGCCCAGCAGGGCGTCCTCGTCCGCCCGGGGCAGCGTTCGGGCCGGGTTCGCGGGTCGGGCCGGTTCGTCGGCCGGCGAGTGGAACCCGTAGCCCTCGGCTCGCGCGGCGCGCACGGTGAGCAGCCCGTAGGGGGACTCGGGAACGCTCGGCGGTGCCGTCCCGCTCCGGGGAAGGGCATAGGTACGGCCCCGGTCCCGCATGCACCGGTTGGTCAGGTCGGTCTCGGCCCGGTCCAGTGCGAACTGCTGGCCAGGAGTGGCCAGGAAGCGGGCCAGGGGTGCGGGCGGCATGGCCTGGGCCGGTCCGGGTGCGGTGCGGCCGGGTTCGGACCAGCGCCATGCTCCGGCGACGGCGAGAGCGGCGAGCACACTCACCCACACCGCGGTCAGGCGTCGTTGCTGCACGGGATTGTCCCTTCGCACGGGCCGGTGCGTCCCTGTCGGGGCGCACCGGACGACGGGAGCCGGTCCGGTCCTACTTGCACCAGCGGTTGCTCTGCACCCCGGTGGTCCGGAACTCGGGGATGTTGTTCAGGTTGGGGTACCCCTCACCGCGCGAGAGGGTGTGCTTGTACCCCTGGTAGTACGTCTGGGAGAAGAGGTACGCCGTGCACTGTGTGCCGTTGTTGAAGATGGACTTCATGTAGCGGAACTTCGGGTACATCGTGAGGTCCTGGTTGTTGTCCGCGACCGGTCCGGGGCCCGTCGAGTCCTGGTAGTTGGAGCCCCGGTAGGCGCAGAGGTAGGTGTCCTTGCAGCCGTACTTGGTGGTCGCGTTGGCGGGCGCCGCCACCACCGCCCCCGACACCACGACGGCGGCCGCGACACCCACGGATGCGATTGCCCTGCGCAGGTTCATGTCTCTCTCCTTGCTCAGCAAGCTCTGATGTCTCGTGAACACCGCTCCCGGGGCGGGCCGGCCGGCCCGCCTGCCGCTGCGGTGTGACGTCCAGGACGCTACGGGCGGCATCGGGGGCAGGGCGTCCGCCGACGGTTCGACGCCGTCGTGAACTTCCGTCGCAGGAAGGGGCCAAGGGGTAAACCTCCGTTGCAGGCGGGGTCGTACCGTCGAGGGAGGCGGCCTGCCGCGGGCCCGGTTAGGGTGGGCGGATGAACGTGCGGGGATGGTCGGCCCGGATGCACGTGCCCGCCCTGGACGTCGCGCTCGCGCTCGGTCTCACGGTCACCAGCCTGCTGCTCGGCCGGGAGAAACCTCCCCCCGGGTGGCACAGCCTCGGCACCACCGGTCTCGTGCTGGTCTGCGCCGTCAATCTCGTCACGGTGGCGCGCAGGGTCGCCCCGGTCCTGGTGATGGCGGCGGTGTCCATCGGGTGGGCCGTGTACATCGCCGCCGGGTTCTGGCCCGTCGTCAACAGCCTGGCCGCGCTGCTGGCCCTCTACAGCGTCGCCGCCTCCCGGCCGCCGAGGGAGGCGGCCGGATGCGCGGGTGCGCTGGTGGCCGTCTGGCTGTACGCGGGACTGTCCAACCCGGCCGGCTCGATGGCGACGGTGGCGATGCAGGCGGTGGTGATGGCCGCGACCCTGTGGAAGTTCGGTGACAACGCCCGCCAGCTCGCCCTGCGCAATGCCGAGCTCGCCAGGCTCGCCGACCAGCTGCGCCGGGAGCAGGAGGAGCGCTCCAGGCACGCGGTGACCTACGAACGAGTGCGTATCGCACGCGAGTTGCACGACGTGGTCGCCCATCACCTGTCGGTCGTCTCCGTGCAGGCGGGTCTCGCGCAGTACGTCTTCGACTCCGACCGGGAAACGGCCCGCGGCGCCGTGGAGACCATCGCGTCGACCGGCCGCGAGGCGTTGGAGGAGGTCCGGCGGCTGCTGGTCCTGCTCCGGGCGCCGCTGGATACGGAGCCCTCCGCACCGGCGCCGGATCTCGGCAGCCTCGATGACCTGGCCGAGCGTGTCCGCGAATCCGGGGTCGCCGTATCGCTCCGGTTCAGCGGGCGGAAGCGGCCCCTGGCACCTGGTGCGGAGCTGTGCCTCCACCGTGTGGTGCAGGAGTCGCTGACCAATGTGCTGAAGCATGCCCCCGCCGCATCCGCGGTCGTACGGATCCACTACGGCGAGCACGAGGTGTCCGCGACCGTCACCGACGACGGCCCCGGCCCCACCGGCCCCACCCGCCCCGGCGGCGGACACGGCGTGGTCGGCATGCGTGAGCGGGCCAGGCTGTACGGCGGAACCCTCGCCGCCGGCCCCGGCCCGGACGGCGGCTTCGAGGTCGCGCTGACCCTACCGGTGTGAAGACGCGACGGGAGCCCGGCCATGGCCGGGACCGCCGGGTTGGACGGCCGGGATTCGGTGCACGACGGCCGGGCATCCCGACCCGGGCGGTTCCCCGGATCGGGACGGCCGGTGGAACCGGCCCCGGGCGGGCCGTCGGCCGGTGCCGGCCGCCGTACGCGCGGCCTGGTCAGGCCGGGAAGGGCGAGGGCCCGCCGATGGTGACGAGGCCGGTCTCGTACGCGATCACGACGGCCTGGGCCCGGCTGCGCAGGTCGAGCTTGGTCATCAGGCGGTGGAGGTGCGTCTTGACGGTGGATTCCGACACATGGATCCGGCGGGCGATGTCGTCGTTCGGCAGGCCCGTGCCCACGAGCTTCAGTACCTCCACTTCGCGGTCGGTGAGTCGGTCGAGGACACCGGGAGCGTTCGTTCGCGGCGGGAGCGTGGCCGTACGGGATTCGACGAGCTTCTTCAGCCGGGCCGGTGCGACGAGAATGTCCGCGGAGAGGCTGGCCGAAACAGCCCCGAGGAGTTGCTCGGGCGGCATGTCCTTGAGGAGGAATCCGCTGCATCCCGCCCTGAGGGCGGCATAGACGTAGTCGTCCTCGTCGAAGGTGGTCAGCACGACGATGCGGGGGCGCGGCCGCAGGCCGAGGGCGAGGATCTGCTGGGCCGCGGCGAGCCCGGTCATGCCGGGCATGCGGATGTCCATCAGGACGAGGTCGGGGTGCTGTCGGCGTGCGGTCTCGATCGCGCAGGGCCCGGTTCCGGCCTCGCCGATGGGGCCGAAGTGCGGTTGGGTGCGCAGCAGCGCGACGATGCCGGCGCGGATGAGGTGTTGGTCGTCGGCCACAACGATGCCTGGCACAGTACCCCCCGGTCCGCGCCCCGATCACGGGGACACGATCACTTCTCGGTCCGCGCCCGTGGGACAGCCCGCGCTGTCCCCCTCGGCGCGTGGCTCCGTGGTCGCGGAGCCGTCCCCGATCCTGGCGTGTTCACACATGCCGTTCAACGCGACACCCGAGCCGGGCGGGAGCATCTTCCGGACATCTTCGCCCCGGCCGCTGCCGGTGTTCCCGGCCCACGACGCCGCTGACCGCGGGCGACCGGCACACAGATACTCACGCGCCGCCGCGTCGCGGTTCCCCTCGGCACGGAGATCGGGCGACGAGGACGCCGGGACCTCACCGGGGTATTGATCCGGTACGGCTGGAACATGTCGATACTCGAACAAACATCACACGGACACGATCATCGTATCGAGTTAATGTCAGCGGCTTTCCTTGCTTCGGAGGGCGAAGCGGCTACTAGGGTTCCCCTGGATCTGGACGGATTCCCTTCCGGATACCCCTTTTCCTTCCAATGACCCGATGGCGTCCGCATACGTGTGTGTCAGCGCCCTCAGCAAGGGGAGCTTGCCCGATGACGGTTGGATCGAGCCCGGAAGTACGGCCGGAGCTGCCCCGGCAGTCCAGTCTGGGTACGGCGGCTGCCCGCAATCTCGCCACCACGACCAAATCCGCCCCGCAGATGCAGGAGATCACCTCCCGCTGGCTGCTGCGGATGCTCCCCTGGGTGGAGGCCAAGGGCGGGACGTACCGGGTGAACCGCCGTCTGAGTTACGTGGTCGGCGACGGGACCGTGGAGTTCGTCCAGGAGGGCGCCCGGGTCCGGGTGATCCCCCGTGAACTCGGTGAACTGGCCCTGCTGCGCGGCTTCGACGACCCGGAGGTGCTGACGGCGCTCGCCGAGCGGTGCGTCCAGCGCGACTTCCGGGCGGGCGAGACGCTGGCCGTGCGCGGGACCCCCGCCGACCGGCTCCATCTGATCGCCCACGGCCGCGTCGGCCAGGCCTCCCCCGGCGCGTACGGCGACACGGTCGCCCTGGACGTACTCGCCGACGGCGACCGGTTCGGCGAGCACGCCCTGCTGGACGAGGAAGCCCGTTGGGGCCGCACCGTCACCGCCGAGACCTCCGGCACACTGCTCACGCTGTCGCGTGCCGACTTCGCGGCCGTGCGTTCCGCCGCACCCGGCCTCCGGGCCCATCTCGAAGCGTTCTCCTCGCTCTCCCGCCAGCGGCAGAACCACCGCGGCGAGGCGGAGATCCCGATGTCGGCCGGTCACGTCGGCGAACAGGAACTGCCCGGCGCGTTCGTCGACTACGAACTGAAGCCCCGCGAATACGAGCTCTCGGTCGCCCAGACCGTACTGCGCGTGCACACCAGGGTCGCCGACCTCTACAACGGGCCGATGAACCAGATGGAGGAGCAACTCAGGCTCACCGTCGAGGCCTTGCGCGAGCGCCAGGAGCACGAGCTCATCAACGACCGGGAGTTCGGCCTGCTCCACAACGCCGACTTCAAACAGCGCATCCAGCCCCACTCCGGCCCGCCCACCCCGGACGACCTGGACGAACTGCTCTGCCGGCGCCGCGGTTCCAAGTTCTTCCTCGCACACCCCCGGACGATCGCGGCGATCGGCCGCGAGTTCAACGCGCGAGGACTCCGGCCGGACCACGTCGACCTCGACGGCCTGCGGGTCACGTCCTGGCGCGGGGTTCCGATCCTGCCCTGCGACAAGATCCCCGTCACACCGGAGATGACCAGCTCGATCCTGGTCATGCGCACCGGCGAGGACAAGCAGGGCGTCATCGGTCTGCACCGGACCGGGCTGCCGGACGAGTACGAACCGGGCCTGTCGGTCCGTTTCATGGGCATCGACGAGAAGGCCATGACGTCCTACCTCGTCAGTACCTACTACTCCGCCGCGATCCTCGTGCCGGACGCGGTCGGTGTCCTGGAGAACGTACAGATCGCCCGTCGGCCCGAATAACGGCCCCGGCCCGAACGGTTTCGCCACGCACTCCGGTTCCCGGGGAAGCCGTGCGCGCCGCCAGGGCCCCGGGACAGCCGCCCCACCCCCATCAAGGAGCCAAGGAGCCATCGATGCCCGCGCCTGAGCTGCCACCACCGCAGACGAGCCTGCCGGAGGCCGCGTCCCGCTTCGGGGCGCACGTACTGGCCGCAGCCGCGACCCACGCCCGTGACGTCAGGGCCGCCGTCGGTGCACCCTCCCTCCCCGCCGCTCCTCCCCTTCCCGCGGCACCAGCACTCCCCTCCCCGGCCACCGGGGTGCCGCAGCCGGCCGCCGGGCCGCTGGACCGGGTCCTGCGCGGCCCCAGCGGCCTGGGCACCGCGAGCCTGCGCCTGACCCTGCGGGGCGACGGGTCCGCCACGGCCCCGAATACGGCCGCGGGTGCGGGTGCGGCCGAGGGCACTCCCGTACCCGGCCTGTACTTCCACCCCGTGCCGGAGCCCGACCCGGTGCGGGTCGAGGAGGTCAGCCACAGGATCAAGTCCTGGGCGCTGGACGAGGTCTCCCTCTATCCCGACGACTGGGAGGAGGAGTTCGACGGCTTCTCCGTCGGCCGTTACATGGTCGGCTGTCATCCGGACGCGCCCAGCGTCGACCACCTGATGCTCGCCACCCGCCTGATGGTGGCCGAGAACGCGGTGGACGACTGCTACTGCGAGGACCACGGGGGCTCACCCGACGGGCTCGGCGAACGCCTTCTGCTCGCACACACCGCCCTCGACCCCGTGCACACGACGGAGGAGTACCAGCCGCGGTGGGGGAAGTCGCTCCACGCGGACGCGCCCCGCCGGGCCTACCGCTCCGCCATGGAGTACTTCGTCCGTGCGGCCAGCCCCTCCCAGGCGGACCGGTTCCGGCACGACATGGCCCGGCTGCACATGGGGTACCTCGCCGAAGCGGCCTGGGCCCAGATGGACCACGTACCGGAGGTGTGGGAGTACCTGGCGATGCGCCAGTTCAACAACTTCCGGCCCTGTCCCACCATCACCGACACGGTCGGTGGCTACGAACTGCCCGCGGACCTGCACGCGCAGGACGCCATGCAGAAGGTCATCGCGCTCGCGGGCAACGCGACGACCATCGTGAACGACCTGTACTCGTACACCAAGGAGCTCAACACTCCCGGCAGGCACCTGAACCTGCCCGTGGTGATCGCCGAACGCGAGGGCCTTTCCGACCGGCAGGCCTATCTGAAGTCGGTCGAGGTCCACAACGACCTCATGCACGCCTTCGAGCGCGAAGCCTCGGCCCTGGCCGCCGACTGTCCCGTACCGCAGGTGCTGCGGTTCCTGCGGGGCGTGGCCGCCTGGGTCGACGGAAACCACAACTGGCACCAGTCCAACACCTACCGCTACAGCCTGCCCGATTTCTGGTAAAGAGAATGGATTCACCTGTGACCAACACCGAGCTCACCGCCGCTTCCCCGAGCGTCCCCAACCCGGCGACGCCGTACCAGGGGGACATCGCCCGCTACTGGGACGGGGAGGCCCGGCCCGTGAACCTGCGGCTCGGCGACGTGGACGGCCTCTACCACCACCACTACGGCATCGGTGAGATCGACCGCGCCGCCCTCGGTACCCCCGAGGACAGCGAGAGCGAGAAGAAGCTGATCTCGGAGCTCCACCGGCTGGAGTCGGCGCAGGCCGACTTCCTCCTGGCGAACCTGGGCGACATCGGGCCCGACGACACCCTGGTGGACGCGGGCTGCGGCCGCGGCGGCTCGATGGTGATGGCGCACCAGCGCTTCGGATGCAAGGTCGAGGGCGTCACGCTGTCGGCCAAGCAGGCCGAGTTCGCCAACGGCCGCGCACGTGACCTCGGCATCGAGGACCATGTCCGCGCCCGCGTCTGCAACATGCTCGACATGCCCTTCGAGACCGGTTCGACCGCGGCGTCGTGGAACAACGAGTCGAGCATGTACGTCGATCTGCACGACCTCTTCGCCGAGCACTCCCGCGTCCTCTCGGTCGGCGGCCGCTACGTGACCATCACGGGCTGCTGGAACCCGCGTTACGGCCAGCCCTCGAAGTGGGTCTCGCAGATCAACGCGCACTTCGAGTGCAACATCCACTCGCGCCGGGAGTACCTGCGCGCCATGGCCGACAACCGCCTCGTGCCGCAGGCCGTCATCGACCTCACCCCCGACACGCTCCCCTACTGGGAGCTGCGGGCCACGTCCTCGCTGGTCACCGGGATCGAGGAAGCCTTCATCAACTCGTACAAGGACAGGTCCTTCCAGTACGTCCTCATCGCGGCCGACCGTGTCTGACCGGCATCCGGCGGGCGTCTGACCCGCCGCCGGCCGTGAGGGCCCGCTCCGACACGACGGTGTCGGAGCG
>NZ_JBHJQP010000170.1:0-17186 GCF_042262625.1 Streptomyces sp. NPDC056347
GTCCAGGAGTCACGACCGTGACTCCTGGACCGGGGCCGCTCGTCGGCCCCTCGGGTCCCGGCCGTCCTGTACGCGACACGGGGGGCGGGGCCGTACGGGGAGCGGGCGGCCCGGCCCGGGCCCGGATTGCGAAGCGCCGGGAAGCCAGGAGGATGAGTGGCGTGACGATGTGTCCACGCATTGTCACCGCCGGCTTCGGCTCCGGGGAGACAGGCCCCGGTGCCGCGAACAGAAGGGCACCATCATGCCTGTGTGCGTCACGCGCGACGGGGTCGAGATCTTCTACAAGGACTGGGGCCGCGGGCGCCCGGTCGTCTTCATCCACGGCTGGCCCTTGAACGGCGACGCCTGGCAGGACCAGCTCAAGGCCGTCGCCGACGCGGGCTACCGCGGCATCGCCCACGACCGGCGCGGTCACGGCCGCTCCACCCCGGTCTTCGACGGCTACGACTGGGACACCTTCGCGGACGACCTCGACGACCTGATCACGAGCCTGGACCTGCGCGATGTCACGCTCGTCGCACACTCGATGGGCGGCGGCGAACTCTCCCGGTACATCGGCCGCCACGGCACCGCCCGTGTCCGCTCCGTGGTCCTGCTGTCGGCCGTCCCTCCCCTCATGCTGAAGGGCCCGGGCAACCCCCAGGGTGTGCCGCAGGAGGTGTTCGACCAGATCAAGGCCGGTATCGTCGCCGAGCGCTCGCAGTTCTGGAAGGACACCGCGATCGGCTTCTTCTCCGCCGGTCGTGAGGGCAGCAAGGTCACCCAGGGCAACAAGGACGCGTTCTGGTTGATGGGCATGGCACAGGCCATCGAGGGCGGTGTCGCCTGCGTCGACGCCTTCTCGAACACGGACTTCACCGAGGATCTGAAGAAGATCGACGTCCCGGCCCTGGTCGTCCACGGTGACGACGACCAGGTAGTGCCGATCGACGCGACCGGACGCAAGTCGGCGGAGATCATCCCCGACGCCACCCTGAAGGTCTACGAGGGCGGCTCGCACGGCATCGCCATGGTCCCGGGCGACAAGGAGAGGTTCAACGCCGACCTGCTGGAGTTCCTGAAGAAGTGACCCGCAGTGCTTCGGACTTCAGCTCCGTTCACCGGCCCCTGGCCTGTCATGGGCGCGGCCTTCCGAGGCTCCGGTGCGCTCGGCGGCGGCGTGCCACCAGCCGGGCGGGGAAGGGCCGGTGACCCCGGAAGCGGGCCGGTCGGGATGGAGCCCGAGCGGCCGCAGCGCGTCGGCGTGGACGCGGATGTCGAACCAGCCGTGCCAGTGGCCGTCGGAGCCGATCCCGCAGGCCAGGTCGGACCGGATCTCGTCCGGGGCGAAGGGCATCCAGTCGATGCCGCGGTCCCGCAGTCAACCGCGGACGGCCGCCATCGGTGCGGGACGGCCCGGCAGGTTCTCGTAGGCCGCGATGGCGATCCACTCGGCGCTCGGTGTGTCCATGGGCTTCATGATGCCGCGTGACCGCCCGGGTGTCATGGCCGTACACCGGGAGAGCGACCGGCACCCGCAACCGCCTGCGCTCCCCGCCGCCGGGGGCGGGAAGCCCACGTCCGGAACAGCGACGCCCTCGGCGATCCGCCGAAGCACGGAGCGATCGCGGCCTCCGGCCACCGGGTGTTCGCCCCGCCAGGACGGCAGCCGCAGCCGCATCGGGCCCGGCCGTACGGCCGATACCGCTTTCAGGCCGCCCCCTGGCACATTCTCCCGGCGAGAGTCAGAAAGACCGACAGGTTCCGGACCGCCTCCACGGGGAGTCTGGCCCAGGGCTTCCTGTCCCCGTGCCGATGGATCTCCAACCAGCCGCGTTCCACCCTGATCAGGGCGACCTCGCGCCAGCCGAGCCGGTGGTCGAAGCACCCGACACCGGCGGAGTCGAGGTGGGCCCCGAGGAAGTCGACCCGTTCGCCCGCCTCCAGCCGGGCGCTGTCCTGCGGCAGCCGCACCCGTGTGAAAGCCTTGTCCAGTTCGTCGGTGAACCGGACGGCCCCCTTGTAGGCGTCGGTCACGACGAACTCGGCGCCCTCACGGGGATACACCCAGAGCTCGTGCGTGGTGGCACTGGTGATTCCGTTCGTCACCTTGGTGCTGCGCCGCCGGATGCCGTTGATCTCGTCCCAGGCGTACGCCTCCGGCGCGTGCCCGGCGATCTCGCGGACGATGCCGTGCTGGTAGTGGCCGACCCAGACCCGTGGCTGCCGCCGTGAGATCGCGAGGAAGAGGAAATACCCGGCCGCGGCCACGATGGAGGCCCCCAGAACGATCAGCGGCAGTGCGTAGTACCAAGTGCCGTCGCTCCGTTGCTTCTCCAGCGCGTCCGAGATCCCGAACCAGGACAGCGGCAGCCCGATCAGCGCGGGCAGCAGCACCAGGATCCACGGGAAGCGCTCGGGCTCGGTCCACACCAGCCCCTGACGCCTGCCGAGTTCGAATTCCCGCGCGACTGTGCGCATGGACGGCGGAACAGGGGTGGAGCCACGATCCGACACAAGCCCCCCAAAGCCAGACGGTTGAGGGACATTGTCGGGGAACGCGGCCCGTACGGGAAGAGCGCGGCCCGGCGCATCGGCGTACGCGAACGATTCCGTGCCCTCGGTCCGGGACGGTCCCGCTCCCGTGGCTGTCACCGGCCCTGTGTCCGGTACCGCTACGGCACGCCGCTGCGCTCGCCCGAATCCGGCCACCGCGGTACCAAAGCGGCCCGACGCCGTCCCGCACCGCCTCGGAGCGGCGGTGCGGGACGGTCCCGCGGTGAAAGGGCTACCGGCCGTCACCGGAGCCCAGCACAATCGCCCGTATGACGATCGCCATGGGTGCGCCGCCGCCCACGCACAACACGCCCGTCGCACTTGCCCGGGGGTTCCTGACCGGTGGTGTGGTCGGGGCGTCGCTCGCCGCGCTCGTCGTGGGCGGGATCGTCGAGAGCGTGCCGCTGTTCGTCTCGGGACTGGTCCTGCCCGCGGTCTACGGACTGCTGTTCTACCTCGCCGGCATGCCGAGGCGCGCCCGGGAGGCGGCGGTCGTGCCCCGTACGGCGCTCGCGTTGATCGAGAGCCTGGAGGCCGTCGGGGGCGAGTCGAGTGACGTACCGGTGCGGTTCGGACTCACCGTCGTTCCGGACGACGGTGCGGCGTACCGGGTGGACATCACGCAGGACATCAACCTCGTGGACCTCCACGACTACCGGCCGCGCGGTGTCCTGGTGGTCCAGTACCCGCAGGACAGGCCGTGGCGGGTGCGGATCGTCAAGCGGCCGACTCCGGAGTGGGAGGACCGGGCGGCCTCGGCCCGCCTCGATCCGGTGCCGGGAGCGGCCAGGGCGGCCGAGCCACCGGAGGGCTGTGCCCTGGGCGCTGTCGCGCTCCTCGGCCTGCTGCTCGGTGCGGCCGCCGTGGTCCTGCTGTTCCGTGCGGACCTTTTCGGCCGGGAAGACACCGCGAAGCCGCCTCCGGCCGCGCGGCCGTCCGTCTCCTCCACGTCGTCGACCACGGTCGTGTCGTCGGCGTCCGGGACGGTCACGCTGGGGCCGGGCCGGTCGTTCCTCGACCAGGGCGAGCTGGAACGGGCCCTGGGCTCGCTCACCGAGGGCGGGGACACACGCCGTGCGCTCACCCTCGTCGTACAGGAGCGCCTGCTGTCGGTCGTGTTCGCGCCGTCCGGCACGCAGGCGCCTGGGTTCGCCCCCCGCGCGCTGCCCTACGGCCGCTTCCCCGCCCTGGTCGAGGAGGCCATGGCCGGTCTCGGCGTCGACCCCCCACGGACCTGGCAGGTCACCGCCGACCGTCTCACCGGATCCCTCACCGTCAGGGTCGTCGTGACCGGGCCCCAAGGCGCGGCGTCACTGGAGGCGAACGGACAGGGCAAGGTGGTGCGGCGCGCACCCGCACGGTGAGGCGCCCCGGAAGCGCACTGTTCCGGACGGCGAGGGTGACCCCGGTGGCCGTCCACCGAAGCGGCAGGAGGAAACACCGATGGGCTGGCACGGATATCTGGTGCTGTGGTGCGGTGTGTTCGGCGCGGTCGCGCTGATCGGGTACGGGAGATCGCTGGCCGGGATGACCCGGGAACAGCGGATGGTCCGGGCGAAGGGCCGGATCGAGCGGGTGGGGGAGCCCCGGCACGGAAGCTCCCCGAACGACGGGATAGCCGTGGTCGTCTCCTTCCAGGACCCAGCTACCGGGCAGGAGTTCACCGTCACCAACGATGGTGAGCGGGGCGAGAGGATCAGCGCGGCCTGGAAGGGCCGGGAGATCGGCGTCCACTACCCGCGCGGAAGGCCGCACGCCTTCGGATTCACCAGCGACCTCTCCGCGGGCGGGCGTGGTCTCGGCCTGCCGACCTTCGCGGTGTTCCTCGTCTACGCCGGGCTGGTCGTCGCCGCCGCGATCGACCGGGGCTGGCCGTGGGCCCTGCTCGGCTTCTGCGGGCCGTGGGCTCTGTCCGGCATGTACCACCTGCCCGGGAACATACGTGACAGGAACCGCCGCCTCGATGGACTGGCCGCCATGGCCGCGGTACCCGGCCGCGTCGTCGCCGTGCTCAAGAACGTCAGCGTCGACGCCGACGACGGACACACCTCCACCCGCCTGGTGCCGGTCGTCGCCTTCACCACCCTCGACGGTACGTCCGTCACGGCCTACTGCGAGTCAGGACTGCGGGACCCCGCCGGATCGCGCGGCCTGGACATCACGGTCCACTACGCCCCCGACGACCCGGCCGTCTTCGTCCTGGACGTCGAGTCCGAACGCCGGTCCTGGAAAAGGGACATGGCCGTCAACGTCGTGGGTCTCCTGGTCGTGGCGGTGGCGGCCGTGGTGGGAGCGGCGGCCGTGGCGGGGGTGGCCGAGCTGTGAGGCGTGAGGCGTGCCGTCCGCACGCCGCGATCACCTTGCCCCGCATCGGGACCACCACAGCCCGGGTCGCCCCCGTTCGGGCGCAGGCATGACAGGATCGCGGCCATGCCTCTCAGCGTTCCCCGTCTGCGGATCGGCTCGACCGAGATCAGCGCCCTCGCCGACGGCGAGGGCCCGTTCTTCTCCCCGCGCGCCGAAGCCTTCCCCGACGCCACCGCCGCTCAGTGGGCCGAGGCCGACGCCTACGACCCGGGCGCGGTCGATGCCGAGGGCCGCTGGTGGCTCCGGTTTCGCGCGTACGCGATCCGCAGCGACACGGGCCTCACCGTCGTGGACGCGGGGATCGGTCCGGCGGACAGCCCGGCAAGTCCGTGGGCGCCCGTGCCCGGTGTGCTCCCCGAATCGCTCGCCGCCGCGGGCATCGATCCGGCCGACGTCGACACCGTGGTGCTCACACATCTGCACACCGACCACGTCGGTTGGGCGGTGGTGAGCGAGGCCGCCGTCCCGTCGGCAGGCCCTGCGGTGGATAGCGACACTTCGACCGGCGACACGGCCCGCGGCCGACGCCCCTATTTCCCGAACGCCGAATACCTCCTGCAGCGGGCCGAGTTCGACGCCCTCGACCTGCTCAACCCGCAGCTGCGAGAAACCCTCACCGATCCCCTCGCCGCTGCCGGCCGGCTCCGGCTCCTCGAGGGCGACACGCCGCTGCGCACCGGGCACGCGATCGCCACGCCCGGTCACACGCCCGGACACCAGAGCCTGCTGGTCGCCGACGGACACGAACAGGTACTCGTCACCGGCGACCTCCTGGTGCACGCGCTCCAACTGCTCCACCCCGAACTCGACTACACGCACGAGACCGACCCCGAGGCGGCCAGGAACTCGAGAAGACGCATGCTCAGCCGCGGAACCTCCCGCACGCTGCACCTGGCGACGCCACACCTGACGGAACCGTTCGTCCCGATGTGAGGCGCGGCCCGCGGCCGCACCGGCCCCAAGTGCCGGCGTACTCGCCCGCACCCCGGGCCGTGCACGGGCGATCGGGCTCCGGCACGGGCCCCGTGCCGGAAACGGCTGAGGGCCGGGGGCACGCGGCTCGGGCGCGCGCCCCCGGCCGCATTCCCCGGCCCCTCGCGCGGTTCCTAGTCGGCGGACGCCGTCCAGCCCCGGGCCTCGATCCGGGACGCGTCGCGGGAACGGCTGTCGTCGAAGAGCGTGCGGCCGTCGTCCTCGACGCGCATCGCGTCCACGTACACGCCCCGGCCGACATACAGCTGGTCGGTCGCGTACCGCCAGCGCAGGCGCACCTGCGCGCCGTGCCACGCGGAGAGGTCCGCCTCCAGGTCGTGCCACACCCGGCCGGACCAGCCGGAGACCGAGCCCGCGGGGTGGGGTTCGGGCTCCTCGCGGGGCCGCCCCGCGGCCGGTGCGGTGGTGAACGGTACGGTCCGCCAGGTCGCCCCGGCGTCCGCCGACGCCTCCAGGAACAGGAAGTCGGAGCCGGGCTCGGTGTCCCACCACAGGGCCGAGCGCAGCCGGGCCCGCGAGGAGGCGGGCCGCAGCTCGGGCAGGGTCAGGGTGGCGGTGGTGGCGCTCGCCATGCCGGAGAACCAGGCCGTGCGCCCGTGCGCGGGGCGGACGGCGACGGCGCGGGCCATCTGGTTGGCGGTCGCGACGCGCGGCGCGCTGCCGGAGCGCCAGTTGCGTACCGGGTGGACGGAGTTGCCGAGGACGATCAGGAAGGAGTCGGTCGTCGGGTCCAGTACGAGACTGGTGCCGGTGAAGCCGGTGTGGCCCGCGGTGCGCGGAGTGGCCATCGCGCCCATGTACCAGTGCTGGTAGAGCTCGAAGCCGAGGCCGTGCGCGTCGCCGGGGAACGCGCCGTTGAAGTCGGTGAAGAGCAGGTCGACCGAGGCGTCCGAGAGGATGCGGGAGCGCCCGTACACCCCGCCGTTGAGCAGCGTACGGGCCAGGATCGCCAGGTCCCAGGCGCAGGAGAAGACCCCGGCGTGGCCCGCCACCCCGTCCAGGCCGTAGGCGTTCTCGTCGTGCACCTCACCCCAGACCAGTCCGCGGTCCAGCCCGGACCAGGGCTGCCGGGCGTCCTCGGTCGCGGCGATCTTGGGCTTCCAGGAGGCCGGCGGGTTGTAGCGGGTGCGGTGCATCCCGAGCGGGCCGGTGATCTCCTCGCGGAGCAGGACGTCTTGCGCGCGGCCGGTGATCTTCTCCAGGACCAGCTGGAGCGAGATCAGGTTGAGGTCGGAGTAGAGGTACACCGTGCCGGGCGGACTGGCCGGTACCTCGTCCCACAGCAGGCGCAGCTTCCCCTCCCGGGTCGGCTCCTTGTACAGCGGGATCCAGGAGCGGAAGCCCGAGGTGTGGGTGAGCAGCTGACGGATCGTGATGTCCTGCTTGCCGCCGCCCGCGAAATCGGGGAGGTACGAGGCGACCTTCGCCTCCAGCTCCAGCTTCCCGCGCTCGATCTGCTGCACGGCCAGGATCGAGGTGAACAGCTTGGAGACCGAGGCCAGGTCGAAGACGGTGTCCTCGGCCATCGGGATCTGCTGGCCGGGCGGGAACTCCACCCCGGTGTCGGTCGTCTCGTCGTACGCGGCGTAGCGCACGGCCATGCCGATCGGCCGGTGCAGGGCGACCGTGCCGCCGCGCCCGGCGAGCAGCACCGCCCCCGCGTACCAGGGGTGCTTGGGGGAGTCGGCGAGGAACTTCTCGGCGTCGGCCACCAGCTGGTCCAGGGGCTCCTGGAGCAGTCCCGCGCGGGCGGCCGGCCCGCGCCGCAGCGTCGGGCGGACCTGCCCGTGGGCGGCGCCCCCGGATCGTGCTGCGCCCATTCCCGGCGATCCCGTCTCCGGCTCCATGGCCGCCGCCCGCTCCGCGAACGGGACCGGCGCCAGGGCGAGTGCCCCGCCCAGGGCCAGCATCCCACCGCCCAGCCTCCGTCGGCTGATCCCTCTGCCCGCCGCGTCCTCGGTCATCCGGAGCCCCTTCCGCTGCGCGAAAGTAACTTTCGCAACTTCGCCCGACAGTGAAAATTCTTTCCGGGGCAGAGGTTACTGTCACCCCTGCCGTCACGGGGGCCCCGTGCGTCGGAAAGAATCTGACTGGCCATCAGAAAATCTCTTCCCTCCATGGCCCGGCTGCGGCATCCTGCCGCCCATGGAGACGGAGCTGAGCAAGAAACTGGGAGTCGAGCACGCCATCTTCGGCTTCACGCCGTTCCCCGCGGTGGCCGCGGCCATCACCCGGGCCGGGGGGTTCGGCGTCCTCGGCGCGGTCCGCTACACCGCCCCCGACGAACTCGCCCGCGACCTCGACTGGATGCAGCAGCACACCGACGGCAAGCCGTACGGGCTGGACGTCGTGATGCCCGCGAAGAAGGTGGAGGGGGTCACCGAGGCCGATGTCGAGGCGATGATCCCGGACGGGCACCGCCGGTTCGTCCAGGACACCCTCGCCAAGCACGGCGTGCCGGAACTCCCCGAGGGCGAGGCGTCCGGCTGGCGGATCACCGGCTGGATGGAGGAGGTCGCCCGCAACCAGCTCGACGTCGCCTTCGACTACCCCATCAAGCTCCTCGCCAACGCCCTCGGATCGCCGCCCGCCGACGTCGTGCAGCGCGCCCACGACCGGGGCGTGCTCGTCGCGGCCCTCGCCGGAAGCGCCAAGCACGCCCGCCACCACGCCGACGCGGGCATCGACATCGTCGTGGCCCAGGGATACGAAGCGGGCGGCCACACCGGAGAGATCGCCTCGATGGTCCTGGTCCCGGACGTCGTCGACGCCGTCGGGCCGCTCCCCGTGCTCGCCGCCGGAGGGATCGGCAGCGGGGAGCAGATCGCCGCCGGGCTCGCCCTCGGTGCCCAGGGCGTCTGGCTCGGCTCCCTCTGGCTGACCACCGAGGAGGCGGACCTCCACTCCCGCGCGCTGACCGCGAAGCTCCTCGCCGCGGGCTCCGGCGACACCGTCCGCTCCCGCGCCCTCACCGGCAAACCCGCACGCCAGCTCCGTACCGAATGGACCGACGCCTGGGACGACCCGGCCGGACCCGGCCCGCTGCCCATGCCGCTCCAGGGGCTGCTGGTCGCCGAGGCCGTCTCGCGCATCCAGAAGTACGAGACCGGGGCCCTGCTCGGCACCCCGGTCGGCCAGATCGTCGGACGGATGAACAGCGAACGCAGCGTGCGGGAGGTCTTCGACGACCTGACCCGCGGCTTCGAGCGTGCCGTGGACCGGATCAACCGCATCGCCAAACGGAGCGCCTCATGACACCGCCCCCCAACGGATTCTGGGCCCAGGCCACCGCCGACCCCGGCCGTACGGCCCTGATCGCACCCGACGGTGAGAACTGGACGGCCGGACGGCTGCATGCCGCCGCCAACCGCATGGTCCACGCACTGCGCGCGGCCGGACTGGAACGCGGCGACGCGTTCGCCGTCGTGCTGCCCAACGGCGTCGAGTTCTTCACCGCCTACCTCGCCGCCTCCCAGGCCGGCTTCTACCTCGTCCCCGTCAACCACCACTTCGTCGGCCCCGAGATCGCCTGGATCGTCTCCGACTCCGGCGCCAAGGTGCTCATCGCCCACGAACGCTTCGCGCAGGCCGCGACCGAGGCCGCCGAGGAGGCGAAGCTGCCCGCGAGCCACCGCTACGCCGTCGGTGCCGTCGACGGCTTCCGCCCGTACGCCGAACTGCTGGAAGGGCAGCCCGAGGACGCCCCGGACGACCGCACCCTGGGCTGGGTCATGAACTACACCTCGGGCACCACCGGCCGCCCGCGCGGCATCCGGCGCCCGCTCTCCGGCCGCCTCCCCGAGGAGAGCCATCTCGGCGGCTTCCTCGGCATCTTCGGCATCAGGCCCTTCGACGGCAACGTCCACCTGGTCTGCTCTCCGCTCTACCACACGGCCGTGCTCCAGTTCGCGGGCGCGTCCCTGCACATCGGCCACCCGCTGGTGCTGATGGACCGGTGGACCCCCGAGGAGATGCTGCGGCTCATCGACACCCACCGCTGCACCCACACCCACATGGTCCCCACCCAGTTCCACCGCCTCCTCGCCCTGCCCGACGAGGTGAAACGGCGCTACGACGTCACGGCCATGCGGCACGCCATCCACGGTGCCGCGCCCTGCCCCGACCACGTCAAGCGCGCCATGATCGACTGGTGGGGGAAGTGCGTCGAGGAGTACTACGCGGCCAGCGAGGGCGGCGGCGCCTTCGCCACCGCCGACGACTGGCTGAGGAAACCCGGCACGGTCGGCCGGGCCTGGCCGATCAGTGAACTCGCCGTCTTCGACGACGACGGCAACCGGCTGCCGCCCGGGGAGCTCGGCACCGTCTACCTGAAGATGAACACCGGCGGCTTCAGCTACCACAAGGACGAGACCAAGACCCGGAAGAACCGCATCGGCGACTTCTTCACCGTCGGCGACCTCGGCATCCTCGACGAGGACGGCTATCTCTTCCTCCGCGACCGCAAGATCGACATGATCATCTCCGGCGGGGTCAACATCTACCCCGCCGAGATCGAGGGCGTCCTCCTCGGCCACCCGGCCGTCGCCGACGTCGCGGTCTTCGGCATCCCGCACCCCGACTGGGGCGAAGAGGTCAAGGCCGTCGTCGAACCGGCCGAAGGGCACCCGGCCAGCCCGGACCTCGCCGAAGCGATCCTGAACCACTGCGAACAGCGGCTCGCCGGATACAAACGCCCCCGCACCGTCGACTTCATCGACACCATGCCCCGCGACCCCAACGGCAAGCTCTACAAGCGGCGGCTGCGCGACCCGTACTGGGAGGGACGCTCCCGGGCGGTGTGAGCCGGACGGCCGCCGCCCGGCGGCGGCCCCACCGGCGCTCTGGCAGGGTGAGATCCATGAACGCGCGCACGACGGTCCGCACGCTGGCATCCCGGTGGACGGTGGCCGTGCCGGTCGTCGCCGCGCTCGCCCTGGTGTTCAGCTGGGGCCGGGAACTTCCCACGTTCGCCGTCGCCGTGGTCGCGCTCTGCCTGGCCGGTGCCGTCCTGGCCGCCGTGCACCACGCCGAGGTCATCGCCCACCGGGTCGGCGAGCCGTTCGGCTCGCTCGTACTGGCCGTCGCCGTCACCGTCATCGAAGTGGCCCTCATCGTCACCCTGATGGTGGACGGCGGCCCCAAGACGACCGCGCTGGCCCGCGACACCGTCTTCGCCGCCGTGATGATCACCTGCAACGGGATCGTCGGACTGTCCCTGCTGGTGGGAGCCGTCCGCTCGCGCGTCGCCGTCTTCAACGCCGAGGGCTCCGGCGCCGCTCTCGCCACCGTCGCCACCCTGGCCACGCTCAGCCTGGTCCTGCCGACCTTCACCGTAGGCAAACCCGGACCCGAGTTCTCCTCGGCCCAGCTGGTCTTCGCCGCCGTCGCCTCGCTCTTCCTGTACGGGCTGTTCGTCGCCGTACAGACGGTCCGGCACCGCGAGTACTTCCTGCCCCTCACCCCGGAGGGCGGGCCGAAACCGGACGAGCGGCACGCGCCGCTCCCCGGCCGCGGCGCCACCACGCTCAGCCTGGTGATGCTGCTGGTCGCACTCGTCGCCGTGGTCGGCGACGCCAAGTCCGTCTCCCCGACCATCGAGTCCGCGGTGGAGGCGGCCGGCATGCCGCAGGCCGTGGTCGGCGTCGTCATCGCCCTGCTGGTCCTGCTGCCGGAGACCCTGGCGGCGGTACGGGCGGCCCGCCGCGAGCGCGTACAGACCAGCCTCAACCTCGCCCTCGGCTCGGCGATGGCCAGCATCGGCCTGACCATTCCGGCCATCGCCCTCGCCTCGATCTGGCTCGAAGGCCCGCTCCACCTCGGCCTCGGCGCCACTCACATGGTGCTGCTCGCCCTGACCGTGGTGGTCGGCGCGCTGACCGTCGTACCCGGACGGGCCACCCTGCTCCAGGGCGGCGTCCACCTGTCGATCTTCGCGGCCTTCGTCTTCCTCGCGATCAGTCCTTGAGCACCGGACCCTTGACCACCGGGTCGCGGCCGCACAGGATCACGCCATGACAGGTGTACGGAGCAGCACAGTCGACGGAGTCCTGGCGCGCAGCGCCCGGCGCAACCCCGGACGGACCGCGCTGCGGTACGCCGACCGGTCGTGGAGCTATGCCGAACTCGACACGGCCGTCAGCACCGCGGCCGCCGTCCTCACCGAGGAACACGGACTGAGCCCCGGCGACCGGGTCGCCTGCTACGCGCACAACTCCGACGCCTACCTGATCGCCTACCTCGGCTGCGCCCGCGCCGGTCTGGTGCACGTACCGGTCAACCAGAACCTCACCGGCGGCGACCTCACGTACATCCTCGAACAGTCCGGCAGCGCACTGGTCCTCACCGACCCGGACCTCACCGCGCGGATCCCCGACGCGTTCCCCGTGCGCCCGCTGCGCGACGCCCCGGACTCCCTCCTGGCGGCCACCGCCGTCCCGCGCCCCTTCGCCCCGGAACGCGAACCGGCCGCCGGCGACCTCGCGCAGCTGCTCTACACCTCGGGCACCACCGCGCTGCCCAAGGGCGCGATGATGACGCACGGCGCCCTCGTCCACGAGTACGTCAGCGCGATCACCGCACTCGACCTGAAGGCCACCGACCGGCCCGTGCACGCGCTGCCGCTCTACCACTCCGCGCAGATGCACGTCTTCCTGCTGCCGTACCTCGCGGTCGGGGCGCGGAACATCATCCTCGACGCACCCGACGCCGACCGGATCCTCGACCTGGTCGAGACCGGTCGGGCCGACACCGTCTTCGCCCCGCCGACGGTCTGGATCGGCATCTCCCAGCACCCCGGCTTCGCCACCCGCGAGCTCGGCGGGCTGCGCAAGGCGTACTACGGGGCGTCGATCATGCCCGTGCCGGTCCTGGAGAGGCTCCGTGAACGCCTGCCCACGCTCGCGTTCTACAACTGCTTCGGACAGAGCGAGATCGGCCCGCTCGCCACCGTCCTCGGACCGGACGAGCACGAGGGCCGGATGGACTCGTGCGGCCGCCCCGTCCTCTTCGTCGAGGCCCGGATCGTCGGCGAGGACGGCCAGGAGGTGCCCGACGGCACGCCCGGTGAAGTGGTCTACCGCTCGCCCCAGCTGTGCGAGGGCTACTGGGACAAGCCCGAGGAGACCGCGGCGGCCTTCCGTGACGGCTGGTTCCACTCCGGCGACCTCGCGGTGCGCGACGCCGAGGGCTACTTCACCGTCGTCGACCGGCTGAAGGACGTCATCAACTCCGGCGGAGTCCTGGTCGCCTCCCGGGAGGTCGAGGACGCCCTGTACACCCACCCCGACGTCGCCGAGGTCGCCGTCGTCGGCCTGCCGGACGAGCGCTGGATCGAGGCCGTCACCGCCGTCGTCGTGCTGCGCGGCGAGGCCACGGAGGACGAGCTCATCGGCCACGCCCGCGAGCGGCTCGCCCACTTCAAGGCCCCGAAACGGGTCCGCTTCGTGGACGGGCTGCCACGCAACGCCAGCGGCAAGATCCTCAAGCGGGAACTCCGCGACCGGTTCGCCGGGGACGTGCGCTGAAGGCGCCCGGCGAGCCGCCGCTCCCCGGGCCCTCGCCGGTCCGTCCGGCGCGCGTACGGCGTACCCCCCCGCTTCAGCCCCGCCCGGCGCGGGGGGCGGACCGGTCCTCGGCGTCGAAGGCCGCCAGGGCACGTATCCCCGGTCCGAGGGCCCGTCCCAGAGCGTTCAGAAGCGGCTCCTCCACTCCGCCCAGGGCCTCGGAGAGCTCCTCGGACACGTCCCGCGCGATCTCCCGCGCCACCGCGTCCACGGAGGTACGGGGACCGAGCTTGCTGACCGCCGCGGCCGCCCGGGCGGGCGTGAGCAGGGCGGATGCCTGGACCAGGAGCCAGGCGGGAACACCGGCCGCGCCCTGCGGCGGTGCCAGATAGGGCCGGGCGCCGTCGAAGCGCTCGTCCTCGGCGAACGCCTTCTGCTTCGCCTTCACGACCGGACGGACCCCGGCGCCGCCGGGACCCGACTCCCGCCACTCGCCCGCGGGCTTGAGGACGTAGCCCTCGGCCAGGTTCCCCGCCAGCTCCGGAAGCCCGAACAGGGCCGGGACACGGGTGGGGAAGGCGCAGGGCAGCTCCTGGAGGCCGTTCAGCGCGCCCCGGCCGACCACGGGTACGCAGGTGAGCCCGGCGTCGGCCGAGGTCCGCCGCAACATCCGGTCGGAGAGCCACCACCGGCCCGCGTCCGTCTCGACCGAGGCGTCGAACGGCAGCCACCGAAGCGTCGGCGCGTACCACACACCGGTCTGTACCGGCTCGACCCCCGCGACGGCGGGGACGCCCGGGTGCGGATAGCGGCCGCCGGCGAGCTCGCCGTAGACCGTCACCACCGCGTCGTCGCCCCACGTGCCGCGCGTCGCCGAGGCGAAGCGGGCCGCGGCCACCGACACTTCCGGCCAGATCCTGCTGACGCCGAAGAAGCCGTCCAGGGCGTCGTCGCCCAGCGGCTCGCGCCGCTTGGCCGGACGGATCCCGGCACTGTCGCAGACCACCGCGAAATGCGCCCCGTGGACCTTCTCCACCGCGATCCACTCGCGGGCGCCGGACAGGCCGAGCCGCTGCTTGGCCGAGATCTTCGGATAGGGCCGCAGGACGGGACCCGTTGACGTCGTGTCGGACACACCGGGAATTGTGGCCGCGCGGGCCGCACCCGGGCAACCGGGATTCACCAAGGCCGGAAAGAGCGGAAGGATTGTCCCAACTCACGAGTAAGGAAAGCTGCTTGTGCTGGAATCCCGGGCATGGGCGATCGTAGTGAAGGCGTGGGGGAAGGGGCTCCGGGGGAACCGTCCCCGGAATCCGGGGACCATCTGACCACCGAGGCGGAACGGCTGCGCGACGAGGCGCGGAAGGGAGTCAGGACCGCCGACCGGCGGGCCCGGGTCTGGGCGGTCATCGACGTCGTCCTGGGCTTTCCCGCCGCTTTGCTCGCCGCCGTCTCCGGCGCGGCGGGCCTGGCCACGGCGGACGCCCGCGTTCCCGCGGCGCTGCTGGCCCTGGTGTCCGCGGGGCTGTCGGCAGGGGCCGGGTTCCTGCGCAGCGAAACCAGGCGTGTGGCCCACAAGCGGGCGCGGACGGCGTGGGCGGCTCTGGAGGGCGAGGCCGTGGTCGTACTGGCCGACGGGCGCCTCGATCAGGAGGTGCTGCGCCGCCTGTTCGGACTGCGGCAGGCCGCGTTGGAGGCGTACGAGGGGGACCCCGGCTGATCGCAGGCGGACAAGGGAGGTCCGGGGCGGAGCGGTGCGCGGGCCGGTAGCCGCCGGACGCCGGCGCACGGACCCGGGCCCGGGGTCGGGCCCCCGGACCCTACCCGTGGGCCCCGGTGCCGTCGCTACCGTTCTGGTCCCGGCAGGCACCCGGCCCCGGTGACGCGAGCGATCCAGGAGGAGGTGACGCGTGAAACGCAGTGACCGCACACGCCCGGACATGCGCGCGAGCGCGGGGCAGACGGCGATCGAGTACCTGGCCCTGCTGGGAGCCGTCGTCGTGGTGGTCGGCGCGCTGGCCGCCGCGACCGTCGGGAGCGACATCTCCCGCCACACCCGCGCTCAGGTCTGCCGCATCGTCGCGGCCGTGGGTGGAGGGGGCGCTGACTGCCTCGACGACAACGATGTCAATCGCGAGGGCGGACAGATGGAAGCCGGAGGTCCGGTCGAGTCCGGCCCCCTGCGCGCCGGGGCCGGTGACCCCGGCCCCGCCCTCGTCAGGAAGTCCGCCGGAAAGGACCCCGGCAAGACGGTGAACGCACTCCCCGACCTGTGCTTCGAGCCCCGGGAATCGCAGTCGTCGGTCTCCGTCCCGGGCAGCGGTGTCCTCGGCAAAGCCGCTGCCTGGGGCTACTCCTGGCTCGTCAACCTCGTCATCGACAAGATCGACAACGAGAAGAACAAGGAGAAGCGGGTCAAGCTGGCGCTCGCGGACCTCGCCTACTGCCTCCCCGACTACAACATCGTCATCGCCCGGCCGCACGAGGGCAATCTGCAGGAGATGGACGGCACGGCACTGGTCGAGACCGTGGAGATCAGCGGCACCACGTACCGGGTGTACGCGTTCAGGACCGGCACGTTCACCTGGGCGAAGGACGCCGATCTCGGCTGGAAGAACCGCGCCTTCCAGGGCGTGTTCGACATCAGCGAGGACCGCCGCACCGTCACGTTCCGCGAGCCGCCCCGTCCCCGGCGCAAGGAGGGATGGAAGCCCGGCGACGAGGGCTGCCAGGTCGAGGGGCAGGAACCGCCCGACCGGAGCCGGTACTACGACACGTACTCACCCCTGGACGACGAGGCATCGACGCAGGCGGTGCGGATGCTGGTGAACGACATGCGCCGCTGCTACCCCGACTACAACGTGGTCGCTATGCACTCGGAGCAGGCGTCGCACTGGGTCGAGAAGCCGGACGAGCTCGTCCGCCACGGCAGGTACCGGCTGAACTCCGACGAGTTCCACGGCACCGAGAGCGGTGACGGCATCGCTTCCGGCCGAGGCGTGTTCGACCTCTACGTCTTCGACCGGGGCACCTTCAGCAACGACGGCGACGGCGGCTACATCAACTGGGCCTTCTACGGCGACTTCACCCGGGACGGCTCGAAGGTCGCCTTCGAGCCGCCGGGACCCGCCGATCTGAACGCCGACTCCACCGCGACCGGATCGGGCACGGTCCACTTCGACGACGAGTCGCCGAAGTACGCCGACGGCGGGCCGTACCCGGGCACCGACTATGCGGGCAAGGTGCCGGGCGGCGGCGCCGAGCTGACCCGGTCGCTGATCGACGAGTACGGCCGCGGCTTCCCCGGCAAGAACATCATCGTGGCGAAGTCGTTCGACGACCTCTCCTTCACCGGGGTGTCCGGCCTCGAGCACCTCGCGGTGGTGAACGGTGTCGACGTGTTCGCCCTGGACAGCGGCACCATCACCAACAAGGGGGACGGCGGCTGGAAGAACTGGGGATTCACCGGCACCTTCGACTACGCGGAGGACGGGAAGGAGGTGACCTTCAGTCACCGCTGACCCTTCGGCCACCGACCGCTGACTCTTCGGCCGCCGTTGGCCGGGAACCGTTCCCCGATCGCTACCGTGCCCCGCGCTCGTCCACGATCCGGCGGAACTTGCCGACCGACCGCTCCAGCGTCTCGGGGTCGACGATCTCGACCCCGAGCGAGGTGGCGCGCGAGTCGACCCTCAGCCGCGCCCTGCAACCGCTGCTGCCCGACTACGACTTCATCGTCATCGACTGCCAGCCCTCGCTCGGCCTGCTCACCGTGAACGCGCTCAC
>NZ_JBHJQP010000171.1:0-16959 GCF_042262625.1 Streptomyces sp. NPDC056347
CCGAGACCGGCGTACACCCGCGCCGACATCGCCGCCGCCGTCGTCATGGGCCGGTGGGGCTCAGCCCAGGGGGATCTCGTTGCCCGAGGCCGCGTCGACGACCCTGCGGTCACCCAGCGGGGCGTCCAGCGTCACCGTACGGGTCAGCTCCTTGGCGATCGCGATGCAGGCCTGCTTCCCGGGCTGCGCGGACTCCGAGATCCGCACCGTCACCGTGTCCGCGCTCTCGGCCGCGCTCGCGGTGTACGTACTGCACACCCCGCCCCAGAACGTCACGGACAGCTCCTTCCCCTCGGCCCGGTACGACAACGACTGCCGCAGCCCCTTCTCCGCGTTCCCCGGGGGCGTGGGCACCGCCGAGCCCGTGGCCGGTCCGCTCCTCGTCAGGTACGCGGGCTCCACCGCGACCTGTGCCACCGTGCTGCCCGCTCCGCCGGCGGCGGGGCGCACCGAGAACAGCCAGGACGGCACGAGCACCTGCCGCCCCGCCACGTACTGCGCCGACAGGCCGAACACCGCCTTCTCCACCGTCACGGTCGTCGCCGCCGGCTCCGCCCCGGTCCGCGCCCCGCAGCGCGTCCTGCCGTCCGCCGTCGGTACGGGGTCGGCGCAGCCGCCGACGTCCTTGCGGGGTGCCGGTCCGTTCAGCTGCTCCAGCGCCTCGGCCGCGCCGACCACCGGATAGCTGTCGCCCTTCTCCAGACCCTTCAAATGGCCGCTGCCGCCCACCACTTGACCGTCCGGGCCCACCTGGATGCCGGTCGACCAGCCGTAGGTGGGCAGTCCGTCGACCTTCGGGTCGGCGTTCACCACCCGTACGGAGCCCATGAGTTGGCCGGTGTCCAGGGCGGCGCCGTCCTGCCCGGCCGCCTTCAGTACGGGGGCCGCGGCGGCCCGTGCGGCATTCCCGCTCACCGCGGAGGCCGGGGAGCCGCCGCTCTCCGGCGACTGCTGACCGCCCGAACAGGTCGCCCCCTTGCGGCAGTTGTCCGTGCCGCCGGAGCCGTGGCGGGTGAAGCTCCAGGTGCCCGGGGCCTGCTTCTCCACCCGCAGCACCGGGCCCGTTCCGTCGCCGTCGGAGCCGACCTTCCAGTACGTCTGCTCCTCCTGCGGAGTGCCGGGCAGACCCAGGGCCTTCGCCAGGCGGGCCACCTCGCCGGCCGAGACCGTTCCGGCCGCCCGCCGCACGGCCGCCGTGCGCGGACCCTCGGGCAGCTCGCCGGAGACGCGGTAGACCACCCGGCCGCCGCTCGGGTCGGGCTCGCCGGGCGCGATGCCGCGCGAGGCGCCCTCGGGCGGCGCTTCGGAACCCGGGCCGGAGGCGGTCGCCCCGTCCAGGGCCAGCGGGGGCGGCGAGCTCCGCCCGGCCGCGTCCGCGTTGCTGCCGGATGTGCCGCTGCCGCCGTCGGCCGCCGTCGCGGCCCAGTACGCCCCACCGCCCCCGGCCAGCAGGACGGCCGCCGCCACCGAGGCCACGGCGAGCGGCGAACGCCGCCGGGGGCCGGTCACATCGTTGTCGGGTCGCTCGGTGCTCACCGGATCCGCTCCTTCACCTGCCGTGTGGCCTCACGCGCCGTCGCCCGGCCCGTGAGGCCGCCCCCGGAGGCCCGGGGACGACGGTGGGACGGGGCGGCGGCGCGGACGGTTCCCCGGCGGCGCGGACGACTACCCGGAGAAGCGCGGACGGATCCCCGGAGAAGAGGGAAGGCGGCTCAGTCGCCGTAGCCCTCCATCGCGTCGATCAGCCGGGCGGACGCGGCCGGAACGGTGACCCCGTGAATCCGGGACGGGGCGACGGGGGCGGTGGCGGACCTCGTGTGGGCCGTCCAGTGCGGGGCCATCCGCGCGCAGTCCCCGCGCAGCTCGGCCAGGCTCATCTCGGACTCGCGCAAGGCGATGTGGTTCGACATATCGGCACCGTAAGCACCACGGGCCACAGGAGGAAAGCCCTACTATCGGGTAGTTTCCCCCTCTTCAGGGCCGGTCCGGCGAACGGGTAGCGTGAACTGTCACGCCGCCCCGGGAACACAGTGACCCGTTCCCCCCGACCTCCGCAGGAGCAGTCTCCCCGTGCGAATCGCAGTCACCGGCTCCATCGCCACCGACCACCTCATGACCTTCCCCGGCCGCTTCGCCGACCAGCTGGTCGCCGACCAGCTGCACACGGTCTCGCTCTCCTTCCTGGTCGACAACCTCGAAGTGCGCCGGGGCGGTGTCGCCGCCAACATCTGCTTCGGCATGGGCCTGCTGGGCACGCAGCCGATCCTGGCGGGTGCCGCGGGCGCCGACTTCGACGAGTACCGCGCCTGGCTCGACCGCCACGGCGTCGACACCGGCTCGGTGCGGATCTCCGAGGTCCTGCACACCGCCCGCTTCGTCTGCACCACGGACGCCGACCACAACCAGATCGGCTCCTTCTACGCCGGGGCGATGAGCGAGGCCCGCCTCATCGAGCTGAAGGCCGTCGCCGACCGGGTCGGCGGCCTCGACCTGGTCTCGATCGGCGCCGACGACCCCGAGGCGATGCTGCGCCACACCGAGGAGTGCCGCACCCGGGGCATCCCGTTCGCCGCGGACTTCTCGCAGCAGATCGCGCGGATGAACGGCGAGGAGATCCGGATCCTCCTGGAGGGTGCGACGTACCTCTTCTCCAACGAGTACGAGAAGGGGCTCATCGAGTCCAAGACCGGCTGGACCGACGAGGAGATCCTGGGCAGGGTCGGCCACCGCGTCACCACCCTCGGCGCCCGCGGCGTACGGATCGAGCGCGCCGGCCAGGAAGCGATCGAGGTCGGCTGCCCGGAGGAGACGGCCAAGGCCGACCCGACCGGTGTCGGCGACGCCTTCCGGGCCGGCTTCCTCTCCGGCCTCGCCTGGGGCGTCGGCCTGGAGCGCGCCGCGCAGGTCGGCTGCATGCTGGCCACCCTGGTGATCGAGACCGTGGGCACCCAGGAGTACACCCTGCACCGCACCCATTTCATGGACCGCTTCACCAAGGCGTACGGTCACGACGCCGCCGCCGAGGTCCGCACGCACCTCGCGTAGTCAGAACAGCCGGCGGACCACGAAGGCCGAGCCGCGGTCCGCCGGCTCCTCGCCCACGTACTCCTGCTCGCGCATCGCGCACCAGGCGGGGATGTCCAGCCGCGCCGCCTCGTCGTCGGCGAGCACGGTCACCGTCCCGCCGACCGGCACCTTCCCGATCACCTTCGCCAGCTCGATCACCGGGATCGGGCAGCGCCTGCCCAGCGCGTCGACCACCAGGGACGCGGCCGGAGCGGGGGAGGGGGCGGCCGGGGCCGCGGCGCCGAGCCGCTGCCGTACCTCCGCCACCACCGCGGGCAGCACCTCCAGGAAGCGCTCGACGTCCGCCTCGGCCGTGCCGTCCGGCAGCGACACCCGTACGTTCCCCTCCGACAGCACCCCCATGGCCCGGAGCACATGGCTCGGCGTCAGCGTGCTGCTGGTGCAGGACGAACCGGACGACACGGAGAAACCGGCCCGGTCCAGCTCGTGGAGCAGGGTCTCCCCGTCGACATAGAGACAGGAGAAGGTCACCAGATGCGGCAGCCGCCGCACCGGGTCACCGACCACCTCGACATCGGGCACCAGCTCCGGCACCGCGGCCCGGATGCGGTCCACCAGCGCCCGCAGCCGCGCGGACTCGGACCCGGCCTCGGCCCGTACCGCCCGCAGCGACGCCGCCGCCGCGACGATCGCCGGAATGTTCTCGAACCCCGCCGACCGTCCCGACTCCCGCTCGTCGGCCGGCCCCCGGACGGCGAACCTGACCCCCTTGCGCACCGCCAGCAGCCCCACGCCCGACGGCCCGCCCCACTTGTGGGCGCTGCCCGTCAGCAGCGACCAGCCCTCCGGCACCGGCCCCCGGCCCAGCGACTGCGCCGCGTCCACCAGCAGCGGCACCCCCGCCGCCCGGCAGGCCTCCGCGACGGCGGCCACCGGCTGCTCGGTGCCGACCTCGTGGTTGGCGGACTGCAGGCAGGCCAGCGCGGTGTCCTCGCGCAGCGCCCCGGCGTACGTGCCCGCGTCCACCGCTCCCGAACGGTCCACCGGCACCTCGAGGACCGAACCGCCCCGCGCCTCATGGGCGGCCGCCGAATGGAGTACCGACGAGTGTTCGACCGCGGAGACCACCAGATGGCGGCCGACACGCCGACGTCCCTCGAGGGCGCCGGAAATCCCCGAATGCACCGCGGAGGTCCCCGAAGGAGTGAATGTGAGCTCGTCCGGGCGACAGCCGACGGCCTCCGCGGCGGCTTCCCGGGCGGCGTCCAGCAGCAGCCGGGCCCGCCGCCCCTCGCGGTAGAGCCTGGCCGGATCGGCCCAGCCCTCGTCCAGCGCGGCAAGCAGCGCCTGACGTGCGACGGGATGCAGAGGGGCGGCGGAGGCGGTGTCGAAGTAGGGCACCCGGCCACGCTAGCCCGCGCCGGGGCCCGGCCCGGGGAGGGGGGAGGGGCCGGACGGGGCGTGACCGGGCCGCCGAGCCGGGAGAGGGGGCGTCAGATGGCGCTCAAAGGCCCGTATTCCACCCCTTCGGGGAGTCGGACGGCGCGTTGGGCACCCTCCCCGCGCGACCCCAAATAGCGTCCAGTAGGGTTTGGTCCGCATAAACATCCAAACCCCTGCCCGCGTCAGGGCGGCGACCGACCAGAAAGACGGCCGCGCCGACCGCGTGGGCGAGACTCTCGGGAAGGCGCTACGTGAGTCCCAACGGCTCCGACCGCTCGTCGCGGCGCCCGATGCGGCGGAAGCTGCCGCAGGTGCTGACTGCGGGCCTGATCCTTGTGACCGCCACCGGTTGCACATACAAGGACTTCCCCCGCCTTGGAATGCCGACTCCGGTGACCGAAGAGGCACCACGGATCCTCTCCCTCTGGCAGGGCTCGTGGGCGGCAGCGCTCGCCACGGGCGTGCTGGTATGGGGTCTGATCCTGTGGAGCGTCATCTTCCACCGGCGCAGCCGCACCAAGGTCGAGGTTCCTCCGCAGACCCGGTACAACATGCCCATCGAGGCGCTGTACACCGTGGTCCCTCTGATCATCGTCTCGGTGTTGTTCTACTTCACCGCGCGCGATGAGACGAAGCTCCTCACCCTCTCCGACAAGCCGGCCCACACCATCAACGTGGTCGGCTACCAGTGGAGCTGGGGCTTCAACTACATCGAGAACGTGGACGGCTCGTCCGCCACGGGCAACGAGATCCCCAAGGAGCTCGACGCCATCCCCGACCGGTTCCGCAAGGACTTCCCGAAGAGCGCCGAAGGCGTCTACGACTTCGGCATCCCGGGAACGCGGAACCCGCAGAACGGCAACCCGGGCCCGACCCTGTGGCTGCCGAAGGGCGAGAAGGTCCGGTTCGTTCTGACTTCGCGCGACGTCATCCACTCCTTCTGGGTGGTGCCGTTCCTCATGAAGCAGGACGTCGTTCCGGGCCACACCAACGCCTTCGAGGTGACTCCCAACCAGGAGGGCACCTTCATGGGCAAGTGCGCCGAGCTCTGCGGCGTCGACCACTCCCGGATGCTCTTCAACGTCAAGGTCGTCTCCCCCGAGCGCTACCAGGCGCACCTGGAGGAGCTGGCGAAGAAGGGCCAGACGGGCTACGTGCCGGCCGGCATCGAGCAGACTGACCCGGCCAGGAATGCGGAGACGAACAAACTGTGAGCATCCTCAACGAACCTCAGGGTGCCGCGGCAGCAGACGACTCGTACGAGGACGAGCTGCCGGTCCGGCGGAAGCAGCCGGGAAACGTCGTCGTCAAGTGGCTGACCACCACTGACCACAAGACGATCGGCACGATGTACCTGGTCACGTCGTTCGCGTTCTTCTGCATCGGCGGTCTGATGGCGCTCTTCATGCGCGCCGAGCTGGCCCGTCCCGGCACGCAGATCATGTCGAACGAGCAGTTCAACCAGGCGTTCACGATGCACGGCACGATCATGCTGCTGATGTTCGCGACGCCGCTGTTCGCCGGATTCGCGAACTGGATCATGCCGCTCCAGATCGGTGCGCCCGACGTGGCGTTCCCGCGGCTGAACATGTTCGCGTACTGGCTGTACCTCTTCGGCTCGCTGATCGCGGTGGCCGGCTTCCTCACCCCGCAGGGTGCGGCCGACTTCGGCTGGTTCGCCTACTCCCCGCTCTCGGACGCCGTCCGGTCGCCGGGTGTCGGCGCCGACATGTGGATCATGGGTCTGGCCTTCTCCGGCTTCGGCACGATCCTCGGTTCGGTCAACTTCATCACCACGATCATCTGCATGCGCGCTCCCGGCATGACGATGTTCCGCATGCCGATCTTCGTGTGGAACGTCCTGCTGACCGGTGTGCTGGTCCTGCTGGCCTTCCCGGTTCTCGCCGCCGCGCTCTTCGCGCTGGAGGCCGACCGTAAATTCGGCGCGCATATCTTTGACGCGTCGAACGGTGGCGCATTGCTCTGGCAACACCTCTTCTGGTTCTTCGGCCATCCAGAGGTGTACATCATCGCCCTACCATTCTTCGGAATTATTTCCGAGGTAATTCCGGTATTCAGCCGGAAGCCGATGTTCGGTTACATCGGTCTGGTCGCCGCGACGATTGCCATCGCCGGTCTTTCCGTGACCGTGTGGGCCCACCACATGTACGTCACGGGCGGTGTGCTCCTGCCGTTCTTCTCGTTCATGACATTCCTCATCGCGGTACCGACCGGTGTGAAGTTCTTCAACTGGATCGGCACGATGTGGAAGGGGTCGTTGTCCTTCGAGACACCGATGCTCTGGGCCGTCGGCTTCCTGATCACCTTCACCTTCGGTGGTCTGACCGGCGTCATCCTGGCCTCGCCGCCGATGGACTTCCACGTCTCGGACTCGTACTTCGTGGTCGCGCACTTCCACTACGTCATCTTCGGCACCGTGGTGTTCGCGATGTTCTCCGGATTCCACTTCTGGTGGCCGAAGTTCACCGGGAAGATGCTCGACGAGCGGCTCGGGAAGATCACGTTCTGGACGCTGTTCGTGGGCTTCCACGGCACGTTCCTGGTGCAGCACTGGCTCGGTGCCGAGGGCATGCCGCGTCGTTACGCGGACTACCTCGCCGCCGACGGCTTCACCGCGCTGAACACGATCTCGACGATCTCCTCGTTCCTGCTCGGCCTGTCGATGCTGCCGTTCTTCTACAACGTGTGGAAGACCGCCAAGTACGGCAAGAAGGTCGAGGTCGACGACCCGTGGGGCTACGGCCGTTCGCTGGAGTGGGCGACCTCCTGCCCGCCGCCGCGGCACAACTTCCTCACCCTGCCGCGGATCCGCTCCGAATCCCCGGCGTTCGACCTGCACCACCCGGAGATCGCGGCCCTCGAGCAGCTCGAGCACCACGCTGACGACAAGGCCCTCGCTGGTGGCAAGGAGGCCGGCAAGTGAAGATCCAGGGCAAGATGTTCCTGTGGCTGAGCCTCTTCATCCTGGCCATCGCCGTCACGTACGGCGTGTGGTCGAAGGAGCCGGCCGGTACCACCGCCCTCGCCCTGGCCTTCGGCCTGAGCCTCATGATCGGCTTCTACCTGGCCTTCACGGCCCGGCGGGTCGACGACATGGCGCAGGACAACAAGGAGGCCGACGTCGCGGACGAGGCCGGCGAGGTGGGGTTCTTCTCCCCGCACAGCTGGCAGCCGCTCTCGCTGGCCATCGGTGGCTCCATGGCCTTCCTGGGCGTCATCTTCGGCTGGTGGCTGCTGTACTTCTCGGCCCCGATCATCCTGATCGGCCTCTTCGGCTGGGTCTTCGAGTACTACCGCGGTGAGAACCGCACCCAGTGACCTCGCGTCACCGCTCCACCTGACGGGGGCCCGCACTTCTCCACCGAGAGGAGTGCGGGCCCCCGTTCGTACGCGCACAACGCGCCGATCCGGGCGGGCCTTCTTAGCGTGGCCCCATGAACCGCACGCCGCGCATCCGCCCCGCAGTGGGCTGCACCCTGCTGGTCATGACCCTGGTCGTGGCCGCGACCGCCTGCGCGGGGTCCGGGGGCCATCCGCTCGCGGAGAAGCCGTACGACGCCGTGGACGAGATCGCCTCCAACGCGCGCGACGGCGACGCGAAGGTCGCCCCCGGCAGGCCGCTGGAGGTCACCGTCAAGGGCGACGAGGGCCGGATCACGGACGTGTCGGCGGTGGACACCGCCGGCCGCCATCTCGCGGGCGAGCTCGACGCGGACGGCAGGCGCTGGCACTCCACGATGCCGCTCGCCGCCGGAGTCCGGTACACCGTCCGGGTCAGCACGGAGGACGAGGACGGCGCCCCGGGCGCCCGTACGCTCTCGTTCGGCACCACCTCGACCAAGGAGCTGCTGGAGGTCTCCTTCGGCCCTCAGGCGGGCACCTACGGCGTCGGACAGCCCGTCGTCGCGCAACTCAGCGCCCCCGTCGCGGACCAGGCGTCCAGGGCCCGCGTGGAGCGCGGCCTCCGCGTCCGCTCGACCCCCGCGGTGACCGGCTCCTGGTACTGGGTCGACGACCAGACCCTGCACTACCGCCCCAAGGGGTACTGGCCCGCCAGGGCCTCCATCGAGGTCACCAGCGGCCTGGCGGGGGTCAAGCTCACCGACACCCTCTACGGCGCCCCCGCGAAGGCCCTCAAGCTCACCACGGGCGCCCGCATCGAGGCCGTCACCGACGCCGTGGCGCACACGATGACGGTCAAACGCGACGGAAAAGTGATCAACACCATTCCGGTCACCACCGGCAAGCCCGGCTTCGCCACCCGAAACGGCGTCAAGGTCGTGCTGGGCAAGGAGTACTACGTACGTATGCGCGGGGAGACCATCGGCATCGCGGAGGGCTCCTCGGACTCGTACGACCTTCCGGTCTACTACGCGACCCGGGTCACCTGGAGCGGCGAGTACGTGCACGCCGCTCCCTGGTCCACCGGCTCGCAGGGGTACGCGAACGTCAGCCACGGCTGCACGGGCATGAGCACCGGCCAGGCCGAGTGGTTCTACAACACCGTGCGCCCCGGAGACATCGTCACGGTGGTGGGCAGCCAGGGCGAGATGATGACGCCGTTCGACAACGGCTTCGGGGACTGGAACCTCTCCTGGGCGGCATGGCTGAAGGGCAGCGCCTTGCAGAAGGACACCGCGCCGGACCGTGACGGGACGATCCAGGCGGCCCGACTGCGCCCCGAGGTCTGAGCGACCGGGCGGGGGAGTGCGCTGCCCTCCGGAGGGAGCCGGGTCAGGCGTTCACGCGGTCCCGGTCACGCAGCAGGGCGGCCAGGGCGTCCGCGAACTCGACGGGCTCGACCGGCAGGGTCACCGCGGCGTCCGCGCGGCTCCAGGTGGCCAGCCAGGCGTCCTGCGGGCGCCCCATCAGCAGCAGGACCGGCGGGCACCGGAAGATCTCGTCCTTGATCTGCCGGCAGACGCCCATGCCGCCCGCGGGCGCCGTCTCGCCGTCCAGCACGCAGACGTCCACACCGCCGCGGTCCAGCGCCTCCAGGACCGCGGGCAGCGTCGCGCACTCCAGGATCTCCACCGGTGGCACGTCGGCGGCGGGCCGGTGCCCGGTCGCCAGCCTCACCTGCTCACGGGTGTTGGCGTCGTCGCTGTAGACCAGGACCGTGGCGGTCGGCTGCATTTTTCCTCCGTGACATCTGTGTCTTCGGGGCTTTCCGGGCATGAACCGATGCGCGGATCGTACTCCGCCGGACGGCCTGTCAGCACCGCTCCGGACAGCGGTTCCATGGGCCGTTCGGGGAGGACACACCCGCCTGACACACCGAACGGCACCCCCCGGGGTGAGGGCGGGATAAGCGACCGACATAATGTCGGTCGTGGCGACAGCAACGACAGTAGAAACCGGGCACGCGCACCCGTCGGTCAATCGACCGAACCTCACCAGCGTCGGAACCATCATCTGGTTGAGTTCCGAGCTGATGTTCTTCGCGGCCCTCTTCGCGATGTACTTCACCCTGCGATCGGTGATGGGACCGGATCACTGGAAGGAAATGGCCTCGGCCCTGAACTTCCCGTTCTCCGCGACGAACACCACGATCCTGGTGCTCTCCTCACTCACCTGCCAGCTCGGCGTCTTCGCCGCGGAGCGGGGCGACGTGAAGAAGCTCCGTACCTGGTTCGTGATCACTTTCGTGATGGGTGCGATCTTCATCGGAGGCCAGGTCTACGAGTACACCGAGCTGGTGAAGAAGGACGGCCTCTCGCTGTCCTCCGACCCGTACGGCTCCGTGTTCTACCTGACCACCGGCTTCCACGGTCTGCACGTGACAGGCGGCCTCATCGCCTTCCTGCTCGTTCTGGGCAGGACGTACGCAGCCAAGAGGTTCACCCACGAACAGGCCACCTCCGCCATCGTCGTGTCCTATTACTGGCACTTCGTCGATGTCGTGTGGATCGGCCTCTTCGCCACGATCTACATGATCAAGTAATCGGGCTCGAACCCGAACCACATCCAGCATCGACGCAGAAGATCCTGACACCGGGGTAATCCGTGAAAAAGCTCTCCGCACGACGACGCCATCCGTTGGCGGCGGTCGTCGTACTACTCCTCGCGCTGGCGGCCACTGGGGGGCTGTATGCCGCTTTCGCGCCCGCGAGTAAGGCACAGGCCGACGAAACCGCCCAGTCCCTCGCCATCGAGGAGGGCAAGAAGCTGTACTCCGTCGGTTGCGCCAGCTGCCACGGAACCGGCGGTCAGGGCACCACCGACGGGCCGAGCCTGGTCGGCGTGGGCTCCGCCGCCGTTGACTTCCAGGTCGGTACGGGCCGTATGCCGGCGCAGCAGCCCGGCGCCCAGGTGCCGAAGAAGAAGGTCATCTACAGCCAGGCGCAGATCGACCAGCTGGCCGCGTACGTCGCGTCGCTCGGCGCCGGTCCGATCACGCCGACCAAGAAGGACTACGACCCCGCCGGTGCGGACGTCGCCAAGGGTGGCGAGCTGTTCCGTACCAACTGCGCGCAGTGCCACAACCTCACCGGTGAGGGCGGCGCGCTGACGAACGGCAAGTACGCGCCCAGCCTTGAGGGCGTGGACCCGAAGCACCTCTACGAGGCCATGCAGACCGGCCCGCAGAACATGCCGTCCTTCCCGGACACGACGATGCCCGAGAAGCAGAAGCGGGACATCATCGCGTACGTCCAGACCGTGAACAGCGCCCAGTCGGAGAACCCGGGTGGTCTGAAGCTGGGCGGCCTGGGGCCGGTCAGCGAGGGCCTGTTCGCCTGGATCTTCGGGCTCGGCGCACTGATCGCAGTTGCCGTTTGGGTCGCGGCCCACACCGCTAAGGCCAAGAAGTCATGAGTAGCCAAGAGATTCCAGAAGAGAACCTGCCCGAAACGCAGGTCCCCGCGCACGGCGCGGTAGAGGTCGCGGACGACCCGTTCGCCGACCCCGGGCTGCCGGCTCACCAGCCGCGCATCCAGGACATCGACGAGCGGGCCGCCAAGCGCTCCGAGCGCGTGGTCGCCTTCCTGTTCACGCTGTCGATGCTGGCCACGATCGCCTTCATCGCCTCGTACGTCATCTTCCCGGTCGACAAGATCGTGTACATCTGGCCCTTCGGCCACGTGAGCGCGCTCAACTTCTCGCTGGGTCTGACCCTGGGCGTGGCCCTCTTCGCGATCGGCGCGGGCGCCGTCCACTGGGCGCGCACGCTGATGTCCGACGTGGAGGTCGCCGACGACCGGCACGCCATCGAGGCGGAGCCCGAGGTCAAGGCGAAGGTCATGGCCGACTTCGCGGCGGGTGCCGAGGAGTCCGGGTTCGGCCGGCGCAAGCTGATCCGCAACACGATGTTCGGCGCGCTGGCCCTGGTGCCGCTCTCCGGTGTCGTGCTGCTGCGCGACCTCGGTCCGCTGCCCGAGAAGAAGCTCCGCAGCACCCTGTGGGCCAAGGGCAAGCAGCTCATCAACATGAACACGATGGAGCCGCTGCGTCCCGAGGACGTCGCCGTCGGTTCGCTGACCTTCGCCATGCCCGAGGGCCTGGAGGAGAGCGCGGAGGACTTCAACAACCAGATCGCCAAGGCCGCCCTGATGATCGTCCGGATCCAGCCGGAGAACATCAAGGACCGGCGCGAGCGCGAGTGGGCCCACGAGGGCATCGTGGCCTTCTCGAAGATCTGCACCCACGTCGGCTGCCCGATCAGCCTGTACGAGCAGCAGACGCACCACGTGCTCTGCCCGTGCCACCAGTCCACCTTCGACCTCTCCGACGGCGCCCGCGTCATCTTCGGTCCGGCCGGTCACGCCCTTCCGCAGCTGCGGATCGGCGTGAACAGCGAGGGCAACCTCGAAGCGCTCGGTGACTTCGAAGAGCCCGTCGGTCCTGCATTCTGGGAGCGCGGATGAGTACTGCGACCGACACCAAGCGCAAGGCGCCCGCCGGCGAGCGGGTGGCCGACTGGGCGGACGGCCGGCTCGGGATCTACTCCCTGGCCAAGGCCAACATGCGCAAGATCTTCCCGGACCACTGGTCCTTCATGCTGGGTGAGATCTGCCTCTACAGCTTCATCATCATCATCCTCACGGGTGTGTACCTGACGCTGTTCTTCCACCCGAGCATGAACGAGGTCGTGTATCACGGCTCCTACGAGCCGATGCAGGGCATCCGGATGTCCGAGGCCTACGCCTCGACCCTGGACATCAGCTTCGACGTCCGCGGTGGTCTGCTGGTTCGCCAGATCCACCACTGGGCCGCGCTGATCTTCCTGGCCGGCATGTTCGTGCACATGATGCGCGTCTTCTTCACGGGTGCCTTCCGCAAGCCGCGTGAGATCAACTGGCTGTTCGGCTTCCTGCTGTTCGTGCTGGGCATGTTCACCGGCTTCACCGGTTACTCGCTCCCGGACGACCTGCTGTCCGGCACCGGTATCCGCTTCACCCAGGGCGCGATCCTGTCGATGCCGATCGTCGGCACGTACATCTCGATGTTCCTGTTCGGCGGAGAGTTCCCCGGCCACGACTTCGTCGCCCGGTTCTACTCGATCCACATCCTGCTGCTGCCGGGCATCATGCTCGGTCTGCTGGTGGCGCACCTGATCCTGGTCTTCTACCACAAGCACACGCAGTTCGCGGGTCCCGGCCGCAGCAACAAGAACGTCGTCGGCATGCCGCTGCTGCCGGTGTACATGGCGAAGGCCGGCGGGTTCTTCTTCCTGGTCTTCGGCATCATCGCGGTCATCGCGGCGATCGCCACGATCAACCCGGTGTGGAACATCGGCCCGTACCGTCCGGACCAGGTGTCCACCGGTGCCCAGCCCGACTGGTACATGGGCTTCGCCGAGGGTCTGATCCGTGTCATGCCGGGCTGGGAGATCAACCTCTGGGGCCACACGCTGGTCCTGGGTGTGTTCATCCCGCTGATGGCCTTCGGAGTGGTACTCGCGATCATCGCGGTCTACCCGTTCGTCGAGTCCTGGATCACCGGGGACAAGCGCGAGCACCACATCCTGGACCGCCCGCGCAACGCCCCGACCCGGACGGCCTTCGGTGTCGCCTGGATCACCGAGTACGTCATCGTCTTCATCGGCGGTGGCAACGACCTGTGGGCCACGCACTTCCACCTGTCGATCAACGCCATTTCCTGGTTCGTCCGAATCTTCATCTTCGTCGGCCCGGTCATCGCGTTCGTCGTCACCCGGCGGATCTGCCTCGGTCTCCAGCGCCGCGACAAGGAGAAGGTGCTGCACGGACGCGAGTCCGGCATCATCAAGCGCCTGCCGCACGGTGAGTTCGTCGAGATCCACGAGCCGCTCAGCCCCGAGAAGCTGCACACGCTCACCGCGCACGAGCAGTACAAGCCGCTCGAGCTCGGCCCGACGGTCGACGAGAACGGCGTCGAGCGCAAGGTCTCGGCCCTGCAGAAGCTGCGGGCCCGCCTCAGCAAGGGGCTGTACGGCGAGGACAACCAGATCGCCAAGCCCACCGCCGAGGAGTACAAGGAGATCACCAGCGGCCACGGTCACCACTGATCGCCTGAACTGATCGCCACGGTAGGAGCCCCGTCCATTCGATGGACGGGGCTCTTTGCCGTGCCCGGCGGTCGATAGGGTGGGGGCTGTTCCCTGTACCGGCTGTGGACCCTGGAGCGGACCATGAACGTTGTGACCCCGATCGGCGGCGACAGCGTGGCGGACCACTCCTGGCCCGGCGTGCTGAACCCCCTGCTGCGCGGCGAGGACCTCGGCACCGACGCCACCGCCTGGGCGATGGACCGCATCATGCGCGGCGAGGCGACCGATGTGCAGATCGCCGGGTTCGCGGTGGCGCTGCGGGCCAAGGGCGAGACCATCGACGAGGTCTCCGGCCTGGTCCAGGCGATGTACGAGCACGCCCACACCATCGAGGTGCCCGGCCGCACGGTCGACATCGTCGGCACCGGCGGCGACCTCGCCAAGACGGTCAACATCTCCACCATGTCCGCGATCGTCATCGCGGGCACCGGCGCCAAGGTCGTCAAGCACGGCAACCGCGCCTCGTCCTCGGCGTCCGGCTCCTCCGACGTGCTGGAGAAGCTCGGCGTCAACCTGGACCTCTCCGCGCGGCGGGTCGTCGAGGTCGCCGAGGAGGCGGGCATCACCTTCTGCTTCGCGGTGCGCTTCCACCCCGCCCTGCGCTACGTGGCCAGGGCCCGCAAGGAGCTCGGTACGCCGACCACGTTCAACATCCTCGGTCCGCTCACCAACCCGGCCCGGGTGCGCTCCCAGGCCGTCGGGGTGGCCGACCCGAAGATGGCGCCGATCGTCGCCGGGGTGCTGGCCGCGCGCGGCAACTCCGCGCTGGTCTTCCGCGGCGACGACGGGCTGGACGAGCTGACGACGACGGCGACCTCCCGGGTCTGGGTGGTGCGGGACGGGGCCGTCCGCGAGGAGGCCTTCGACCCGCGCGACGTCGGGCTGGAGCTGGTGCCCGTCGAGGCGCTGCGCGGCGCGGACGCCTCGTACAACGCGGACGTGGCCCGCCGGGTGCTGGCGGGCGAGCGGGGGCCGGTGCGCGATGCCGTGCTGCTCAACTCGGCAGCCGCGCTGGCGGCGCTGGAAGCGGCTGACGGCACGCTGAACGAGCAGATCGCGGCCCAGATGGCCCGGGCCGCCGAGTCCATCGACTCGGGCGCCGCGGCCCGGGTGCTGGAGCGCTGGGTGGCCGTCAGCAACGCCTGAGCCGACGGGCGCAGCAGCAGGGGCGCGGTCCGGATCGTGGACCGCGCCCTTGCGCGTCTTCGTACGTATGGCAAGATGCAGGCAGGTCATGAGTGACAGCGACTACGGCCCCGGCCCGCTGTCCGGCAACCCTCCGTCCGTGGCGGGGTGCCCCGGGTGAAGACCAGGCCGTAGGCAGCGAGGTCTGCGGCAAGCGCGGGCCCCTCGGCATCGGAGCATGCCAACCCCCGGGGTCCTGGTCCCTAGGGAGCCTCTTGTGAGCACGCGAATGCGATAGGGCCGTCGGCCCCTTCCGCACACCCTTCTCTCTTCTTTCCGCTGCGCTGCCGCGTACCCGCCGGCGCACGCGTTTCGCCTGCCTCTCCACGGGAGTTCGCCATGTCTGTCTTCACCGCTGCCGCCGACCAGTCGCTTTGTGCCCCTCTGTCGGTTCTGGGTGAGGATGTACGGGTTCCGCTGGTCACGGGCGGTGAGGTCACGTACGCCGCGCTCGACTACGCCGCCAGCGCCCCGGCGCTCCAGCGCGTCTGGGACGACGTCGCCGCGTACGCCCCGTACTACGGCAGCGTCCACCGCGGGGCCGGGTACCTCTCGCAGCTCTCCACCGACCTCTTCGAGAGCAGCCGCGCCACCGTCGCGGAGTTCCTCGGCTGCCGCCCCGACGACCAGGTGGTCTTCACCCGCTCCACCACCGACTCGCTGAACCTGCTGGCCGCGGTCGTTCCGGCCGACTGCCAGGTCTTCGTCTACGAGACCGAGCACCACGCCTCGCTGCTGCCGTGGCGCGACGCCCGGGTGACCTACCTGAACGCCCCGCGCACCCCTGCCCAGGCGGTCGAGACCCTGGAGCGGGCGCTCGCCGACCGCGACCCGCACGGCCCGGCGCTGGTCTGCGTCACCGGCGCCTCCAACGTCACCGGCGAGCTGTGGCCGGTGAAGGAGCTGGCCGCCGCCGCGCACGCGCACGGTGCCCGGATCGTGCTGGACGCCGCCCAGCTCGCCCCGCACCACCCCGTGGACATCGCCGGGCTGGACGTCGACTGGGTCGCCTTCTCCGGCCACAAGCTGTACGCGCCCTTCGGCTCGGGCGTCCTGGCCGGGCGCGCCGACTGGCTCCAGGAGGCCGAGCCCTACCTCGCGGGCGGCGGCGCCTCGCGCAAGGTCGCCCGCCGTGCCGACGGCGGCGTCGACGTCGAGTGGCACTCCACCGCGGCCCGCCACGAGGCCGGGTCGCCCAACGTCATCGGCGTGTACTCCATCGCCTCGGCCTGCAAGGCGCTCACCGAGGAGGGCTTCGACCGGCTGGTCGCCCGGGAGCAGCGCCTGGTGGAGGCCGTCCGGGCCGGGCTCGCCGAGGTCCCGCAGGTCAAGGTGTTGTCGCTGTTCGGCGACGACGCCCCGCGGGTCGGCGTGATCTCCTTCGTGGTGGAGGGCTGGAACAGCTCGCACTTCGCCGCCGCGCTCTCCGCCGAGTACGGCATCGGCGTCCGCGACGGCCTCTTCTGCGCCCACCCGCTGGTCCGCACCCTGCTGGGCAGCGACCCCCAGGAGGTCGGCGAGTGCGGCGCGCCCGAGGCCGGGCCGGGCGAGCGGTCGCTCAACGCCATCCGGGTGAGCTTCGGTGCCGGTACGCCCGAGGAGCACATCGAGCGCTTCGTCGGTGCGGTCAGGGAGCTGGTGAGCGAGGGCGCCCAGTGGAAGTACCGCACCGAGGGCGGCCGCTGTGTTCCGGACCGGGGCGTGGCACAGCTCTGAACAGACCTTCGGCGGGGGACGGGCACACGGCCCGTCCC
>NZ_JBHJQP010000172.1:0-16897 GCF_042262625.1 Streptomyces sp. NPDC056347
GTCCGACCTGGCCGGACGGCGGGCGGGGCGGGGCCGGTGAGACGCGGTCAGTGCTCGCGTTCCAGGAGCCGTCCGGTGGGGGCGCCGACCGTGCCGTCGGCGGCGATCCGCTCGCCGCGCAGCCAGGTCGAGCGCACCACTCCGTACAGGGTCTTCCCGGCGTACGCGGTGACCTGGTTGCGGTGGAGGAGTCCGGCCGGGTCGACGGTGAACGTCGCGTCGGGGGCCAGCACCGCGAAGTCGGCGTCGCGCCCGGCCTCGATGGCGCCCTTCCGGTGCAGCCCGGCCAGCGCGGCGGGGGCGGCCGACATCCAGCGGGCGACGTCGTCGAGCGAGTGGCCGCGCCTGCGGGCCTCGGTCCAGATGGCGGGCAGGCCGAGCTGGAGGGAGGAGATCCCGCCCCAGGCGGAGGCGAAGTCGGGGGTCTTCAGGTCGGTGGTGCAGGGCGAGTGGTCGGAGACGATGCAGTCGATCGTCCCGTCGGCCAGCCCCGCCCACAGCGCGTCCTGGTTGGCGGCCTCCCGGATCGGCGGGCAGCACTTGAACTCGGTGGCGCCGTCCGGGACCTCCTCGGCGGTGAGGGTGAGGAAGTGCGGGCAGGACTCGACCGTGATCCGTACGCCCTCGCGCTTGGCGGCGGCGATCATCGGCAGGGCGTCGCCGGAGGACAGGTGCAGGACGTGGACCCGGGCGTCCAGCCGCCTGGCGTGCGCGATCAGGCCCTCGATCGCGGTGTTCTCGGCGTCGCGCGGCCGGGAGGCGAGGAAGTCGGCGTACGCGGGGCCGCTGCGCTGCGGGGCGGCGGCCAGGTGGCGCGGGTCCTCGGCGTGCACGATCAGCAGGCCGCCGAATCCGGCGATCTCCGCCATGGACCGGGCCAGCTGCTCCTGGTCGAGCTCGGGGAACTCCTCGACGCCTGAGGGCGACAGGAAGCACTTGAAGCCGAACACCCCGGCCTCGTACAGCGGTCGCAGGTCCTTGACGTTGGAGGGGATCGCGCCGCCCCAGAAGCCGGTGTCGATGTGGGCCTTCGGTGCGGCGACCCGCTGCTTGGTGCGCAGGTGGTCGACGGTGGTGGTCGGGGGCAGCGAGTTGAGCGGCATGTCGAGCAGGGTGGTGATGCCGCCCGCCGCCGCCGCGCGGGTGGCGGTGTGGAAGCCTTCCCACTCGGTGCGGCCCGGGTCGTTCACATGGACATGGGTATCGACGAACCCGGGCAGCAGGACGTCGTCGCCGAAGTCCTCCAGCCGGGCACCGGCCGGCACCTCGGCGTCGTACGGCAGGACGGCGTCGATCCTCCCGCCGGCGACGGCGACCGCGGCGGGGCGCGTCCCGTCCGGGGTGACGACACGCGTCGAGCGCAGTACCAGGTTCACGTCCGCACCGGACATCCGTGCTCCTCACTTCGGGCCTTCGAACGCTGAAGAATTCAACGAACTGTTGAAGGAGTTTTCACTCGGGCCGCGAACCCGTCAAGACCCTGGCCCCCGCACCGGGCCGCCGCACGGACGCCCCTCACTCGCATCTGTAGATTTCCACAAAGTAGAAGTCAACTTTCGTAGTATGGAATGTAGCATGGAACCAGTGCGGCCCCCGGACGCCGCCCCTCCTCCTGCCGACACCGGGACAAACGGTCCCTGACCGGCCAGGACTCCGCACCCGGAGCAGTGCGCCGACCGGGAACCGCCCGGTAGGCTGCTGGGTGCCTCGCCGGGCGGGGCACCCGCTCTTCCGCCTCGAAAGGACCGTTGACGTGCCGCCGTCCCACGCCAGCACATCCGACTCCAAGCCCGCCGCGCCGAGCGGTGGTGTGCAGTCCCTTGAGCGAGCCTTCGATCTGCTGGAGCGGATGGCGGACGCGGGGGGCGAGGTCGGGCTGAGCGAGCTCTCCGCGAGCAGCGGGCTCCCGCTGCCCACCATCCACCGCCTGATGCGCACGCTGGTGCTCTGCGGATACGTGCGCCAGCAGCCCAACCGGCGCTACGCGCTGGGCCCCCGGCTGATCCGGCTCGGTGAGTCCGCGTCCCGACTGCTCGGCACCTGGGCCCGCCCGTACCTGGCGCGGCTGGTCGAGGAGACCGGCGAGACCGCGAACATGGCACTGCTCGACGGCGACGAGATCGTCTACGTGGCCCAGGTGCCCTCCAAGCACTCGATGCGCATGTTCACCGAGGTGGGCCGCCGGGTGCTGCCGCACTCCACCGGGGTCGGCAAGGCACTGCTGGCCCATACGCCCGCGGAGGAGGTGCGCGCCCTGCTCGCCCGTACCGGCATGCCCGCCGCCACCGAGAAGACGATCACCACGCCCGAGGGCTTCCTGGACGCGCTGGAGCAGGTCCGCCGGGTCGGTTACGCGGTCGACGACAACGAGCAGGAGATCGGGGTCCGCTGCCTGGCGGTCTCCGTGCCGGACTCCCCCACCTCGGCCGCGATCTCGATCTCCGGTCCGGCGGGCCGGGTGACGGACGCCGCGACGGAGCGGATCGTGCCGATCCTCCAGCAGGCGGCGCGCGACCTCTCCGAGGCGCTGGCGAGCAGCGGCACCACGGGCTGAGCACGCCGGGAGGGGGCGGCCGGGCGGCCGCCCCCTCCTTCCTTGTCCCCGCGGGGTCAGACCGGCTCGGGCACGGTCAGGCGCCCGTCGTCCATCCGGACCGTGCGGTCCACCCGGTCCAGATGGGTCCGGTCGTGGGTGACCAGCACCGTCGCTGTTGACCGCTCCCGGACCAGCCTCACCAGCAGGTCGAGCACGGCGGCTCCCCGCTCGTGGTCGAGGGCACTGGTCGGCTCGTCCACGAGCAGCACCTCCGGTTCGTTCATCAGGGCCCGCGCGATGTTGACCCGCTGCCGCTGGCCGCCCGAGAGCTGATGGGGCCTGCGCCCGGCCTGGTCCGCGAGGCCGACCGCGTCCAGCAGCTCCATCGCCCGTTCCCGGGACCGGCGTACCGCGCCGCCCGAGAGGTGGGTCATCACCTGGAGCTGTTCGGCGGCCGTGAGCGAGGGCAGCAGGTTCGGCTGCTGGAAGACGATCCCGATGTGCGCGCGCCGCAGCTCCGCCTGCGCCGCCCGGTCCAGGCCGGAGGTCTCCCGGCCCGCGACCTCCACCCGGCCGGAGTCGGGGGTGACCAGCGTCGCCGCCACCGCGAGCAGGCTGGACTTGCCGGAGCCGGACGGCCCGACCACCGCGGTGAGCGTGCCCGCGGGAACCTCCAGCGAGACCCGGTCGAGAGCGGTGAGCCGGCCGTCGCCGTCGGGGTAGGTGAGGGTGACGTCGCAGAGGGTGAGGGTCATCGGGCACTCCCGAGTGCGGTGAGCGGGTCGACGGCGGTGATCCGCCGGATGGACAGGGCCGCCCCGAGCGCGCCGAGGACGATCATCACGGCGGCCGGCACCAGCACGGTCGAGGGGTCGAGGACGAACGGCACGGCTCCGCCGCTGATCAGGGCGCCGATCCCGGCGGCGAGCGCGGTGCCCGCGCCGGTGCCGAGGGCGAGCATCACCACGGCCTGCCCGAGCGCGTCGCGCAGCAGGTAGCGGGTGGAGGCGCCGAGCGCCTTCAGCACGGCGACGTCACCGCTGCGCTGGATCGTCCAGACGGTGAAGAAGGCCCCGATGACCAGGGCGGAGATGGCGAAGAGGAAACCGCGCATCAGCTGGAGCGAGCCGTTCTCGGCCTGGTAGGAGCCGATCGCGGTGAGGGAGTCGGCGCGCGAGAGCGTGCTGGTGCCCGCCGCCTTGTCGCCCGCGGCGAGATCGGCGCCGCCGCCGGTGGTCAGGGCGATCACCGTGGCGTGCGGCCCCCGGCCGCCGCCGTCGCCGCCCAGGTGCTGCCAGTCGTCGAGCGAGACCCACACCACCGAGGTGTGGCTGTAGGAGGCGTCGCCCGCGACGGCGGCGACGGTGACCTCCGTGGAGCCCAGCCGCAGCCGGTCACCGGGCCCGGCCGCCAGATCGTCGGCGGCCCCCTCGGAGAGGACCACCCGCCCGGCACCGACCCGGGTGCCGGGCGGGGTCAGGCCCCCGTCCGGCTCGACCCCGAACGCGGAGACCGCCGAGGTGTGCCCGCCCCGGCCCGCGGCGTTGAGGGTGCGGATGCCGAGCGGCTGGGCGGCCTCCACCCCCGGGCGCCCGGCCCAGCTCCGCCAGGCGCGCTCATCGACGACCGAGTCGGTGAAGGACACCGAGCGGCCGTCGGGCGGGGCGGCGAAGGCCAGGTGGTCGGCGGCCAGCCCGGTGACGGCCGAGGTGTTCTCCCGGGCCAGACCCGCGGTGAGACCGGACAGCAGACCCACGAGCAGCGTGATCAGCACCACGACCGTGCCCATGAGCGCGAACCGGCCCTTGGCGAAACGGAGATCTCTCCATGCGACGAACATGCCCCCAGCCTCGTCGTCCGGGCCCCCGGAGACATCGCACCCGGGTGGGGCCCGACATCAACCTTTCGATTGACCGGCCCCCGGTACCCCGCGTCTACGCTGGACGCATCATGGACTCCCGTACCCACCCCCCGGTCGCCACCGCGCTGCGGCTCTGCCTGCACGCGTTGCTGGCCGGGCTGCTGGCGCTCGCGGTCGTACGGGCCGTCGGCGACGACGCGCCGCGGGCCGGTGCCGTCGTCGTGGTCGCCTGTCTGATGGCCGCCCTGTACGCGGCGGGCGCGCTCGCGCCCGCCGTACAGCCGCGCACCAGGGCTGCGGCGGTGTGGCTGGCGCTGCTGGGCGCGGTGTGGCTGGCGCTGCTCGTCCTGTCCCCGGAAGCGCTCTGGGTGGCCTTCCCGCTCTACTTCCTCCAGCTGCACCTGCTGCCGACCCGCTGGGCGCTGCCCGTCGTCGCGGTCACCGCGGCCGCCGCCATCGCCTGCTTCCTCTGGCACGGCCAGGCCGTCAACCCGGGCACCTTCATCGGACCGCTGCTCGGCGCGGCGGTCGCGGTGGCGACGGTCCTCGGCTACGAGGCGCTGTTCCGGGAGAGCGAGCGGCGCCGTCAGCTCATCGAGGAGCTGATGTCGACGCGGGCGGAGCTGGCCGAGGCGGAGCGCACCGCGGGCACCCTCGCCGAGCGGGAGCGGCTGGCCCGCGAGATCCACGACACCCTCGCCCAGGGCCTCTCCAGCATCCAGCTGCTGCTGCGCGCCGCCGAGCGCACCCTGCCCGACGATGCCCCCGCCACCGCGCATGTGCGCCGGGCCCGCGAGGCCGCCCAGGAGAACCTCGCCGAGGCCCGCCGCTTCGTCCGCGCCCTGTCACCGCCGGATCTGGCGAACGGCTCACTGGCCGCCGCACTGGAGCGCCTTTCGTCCCGTACGACGGGCCCCGGCCTCACCGTGCAGTTCGCGGTGAGCGGCACACCGGTGGAGCTGCCCACCCCGTACGAGGTGGCACTGCTGCGCACCGCCCAGTCGGCGCTGGCCAACACGGTGCGGCACGCCGACGCCGGGCGCGCGGAGATCACCCTGAGCTTCATGGGCACCTCGGTCTCGCTGGACGTGGTCGACGACGGCCGGGGGTTCACCCCGGGGCTCGGCCCGGCCGCGGCGGACCGCGACACCGGGGGCTTCGGCCTGCCCGCGATGCGGGCCCGGGCCCGTTCGCTGGGCGGCACACTCAGCGTCGAATCGGGCCCCGGTCAGGGCACCGCCGTCGCCCTCACCCTTCCGCTCCCCCTCCCCGACGGCCGGCCAGGACAGGACGCCGCATGAACACCTCCCCCGCCGCCCCCGTCCGGCTGCTGCTCGCCGACGACCACCCGGTGGTACGGGCGGGGCTGCGGGCCGTGCTCGACGCCGAGCCCGGCCTGGTCGTGGCCGGTGAGGCCGCCACCGCCGAGCAGGCCGTCGAGCTGGCCGCGGCCGGCGGCTACGACGTCGTGCTGATGGACCTGCAGTTCGGTGCGGGCATGCACGGCTCGCAGGCCACCGCGGCGATCACGGCCCGTCCGGACGCCCCCCGGGTGCTGATCCTGACCACGTACGACTCGGACGCCGACATCCTGGCGGCGGTCGAGGCGGGGGCCGCCGGTTATCTGCTGAAGGACGCCCCGCCGGAGGAGCTGGCGGCGGCGGTGCGTACCGCCGCGGCGGGCCGCTCGGCGCTCGCTCCGGCCGTCGCGCACCGTCTGATGGACCGGATGCGCACGCCCGCGGAGGCGCTCACCAAGCGTGAGCTGGAAGTGCTGCAACTCGTCGGCGAGGGGCTGTCGAACCTGCAGATCAGCAAGCGGCTCTTCCTCAGCCAGGCGACGGTGAAGTCACACCTGGTGCACATCTACGCCAAGCTGGGCGTGGACTCGCGCACCTCGGCGGTCGCGGCGGCGACGGCCCGCCGGCTCATCCGCCGCTGACCCGGCGGCGGACTGCCTCAGCCGCGCGGCGGCTCGCCGAAGAGATCGACGGCGACCCGCACGTCCCGCAGGGCGGCGGCCAGGGCGCTGACCGATCCGATCGAGCCAGCGATCAGCAGCAGGGAACGGCGCATCCTGGCGATCTCGGGGACACCCTGCGTCGCCATCGCGTCCAGCGCCGCCAGTTCGTCCTCGGCGATGCTCCGGTCGGGGAATTCCGCGGGGTGCCCGGCCAGGGCGCGACGCAGCCGGGAGACGGCCGTGCGCAGCTCGCTCACCCTCGGGTCCTCGGCGCTGCCGGTGACCCGCTTCTGTCCCACGCTTCGCAACAAAGCACTCCCCCTTGCACATCTTTGTGCCGGTGTTCCGACCGGTCGACGCAGCATGGTCAAGTATCCGGGCGTGCGCGCAAGTTAACGCCATGACAGGTACCGAGCGCCACTCCACGGACCGAATTCGGGGTCTCCCGTAAGGGTGATCTCCATGTCGTCCGGTGGACACCGTTCCGGTCCGCGGGGTTCCGCGCTTGCTTACGCGAAGGGTGTGCGAAGGGTGCGCGAAGCGCGATCGGGGGCCGCGGGAGAGGCACGCGGGGTGCGCGGCCGGGGCCGTTGGGGTATCCAGGCCGCATGACTGCGACAACGACACCGCCGCGCGTCGCCGGGCTGCTGCTCGCCGCGGGCGGCGGGCGGCGCTTGGGCGGCCGGCCCAAGGCCCTGCTCGAACACCATGGCCGCCCCCTGGTGGAGCACGCGGTGCGGGTGCTCCGGGAGGGCGGCTGCGACCCGGTCCAGGTGGTGCTGGGCGCGGCCGCGGACACGGTCCTGGAGCGGGCGGAGCTCGGCGGCTGCGGGGTGACGGTGAATCCCGGATGGGCCGAGGGCATGGGTTCCTCGCTGCGCGCCGGGCTGGCGGCGCTGGCCGGCTCCGGGGCGGACGCGGTGCTCGTCCTCCTGGTCGACCAGCCGGGCATCGGGGCCGAGGCGGTGGCCCGGGTACGCAGGGCCCATCCCTCGCGGGGCGGGATCGCGGCGGCGGCGTACGGCGGGGAGCGCGGTCATCCGGTGCTGTTCGGGGCGGAGCTGTGGGCCCGGGTCGCGGCGGGGGCGGTGGGCGACCGGGGCGCCCGGGGGTTTCTGCGGGCGCACCGCGATGCGATCACGCTCGTCGAGTGTTCCGATGTGGCCGAGGCGTACGACATCGACACGGAGGCGGACCTGGAACACCTCCGGTGACGGCGCTGGCACGCTGCGCCAGCGCGGGGCCACTTCTGTCGACCCGGAGAATCTCGACATCAACAAACCATTGAACTTCCACCATGAGGAAACTAATATCCACTGATCAGAAGCCCTCTGCACCCCAGACGGCCTCCACACCCGTATCCCGGAGCCCTGGCACGCCGTGCCATTCCAGGCGCCCCGGCGGCCCGAGGCGCCGCCCGCACCGCCCGCTGAAGGAGTGACCGCTCATGTCCGCACCAGCGCCGTCCCCGCTGGCCATCGTCGATGCCGAGCCCCTGCCCCGGCAGGACGAGGTCCTGACCGACGCGGCCCTCGCGTTCGTGGCCGAGCTGCACCGGCGGTTCACGCCCCGCCGTGACGAACTGCTCGCCCGCCGCGGTGAGCGTCGCGCCGAGATCGCCCGTACCTCCACGCTGGACTTCCTGCCCGAGACGGCGGCGGTCCGCGCGGACGACTCCTGGAAGGTCGCCCCGGCCCCGGCCGCGCTGAACGACCGCCGGGTGGAGATCACCGGTCCGACCGACCGCAAGATGACGATCAACGCGCTGAACTCGGGCGCGCGGGTCTGGCTCGCCGACTTCGAGGACGCGTCCGCCCCCACCTGGGAGAACGTCATCCTCGGCCAGCTCAATCTGATGGACGCCTACCGCCGCGAGATCGACTTCACCGACGCGCGGACCGGCAAGTCGTACGCCCTGAAGCCCGCCGAGGAGCTCGCCACGGTCGTGGCCCGCCCCCGCGGCTGGCACCTGAACGAGCGTCACCTCCAGCTCGACGGCACCCCGGTGCCCGGCGCGCTGGTCGACTTCGGGCTCTACTTCTTCCACAACGCCCAGCGCCTGATCGACCTCGGCAAGGGCCCGTACTTCTACCTCCCGAAGACGGAGTCGCACCTGGAGGCCCGCCTCTGGAACGACATCTTCGTCTTCGCCCAGGACTACGTCGGCATCCCGCAGGGCACGGTCCGCGCCACCGTGCTGATCGAGACGATCACCGCCGCGTACGAGATGGAGGAGATCCTCTACGAGCTCCGCGACCACGCCTCGGGGCTGAACGCGGGACGCTGGGACTATCTCTTCTCCATCGTCAAGAACTTCCGCGACGGCGGCACCAAGTTCGTCCTGCCGGACCGCAACGCGGTGACGATGACCGCCCCCTTCATGCGGGCGTACACCGAGCTGCTCGTGCGCACCTGCCACAAGCGCGGCGCGCATGCCATCGGCGGCATGGCCGCGTTCATCCCCTCCCGCCGCGACGCCGAGGTCAACAAGGTCGCGTTCGAGAAGGTCAAGGCCGACAAGGACCGCGAGGCGAACGACGGCTTCGACGGCTCCTGGGTCGCCCACCCGGACCTGGTCCCGATCGCCATGGCCTCCTTCGACGCGGTGCTCGGCGAGAAGCCGAACCAGAAGGACCGGCTGCGCGAGGACGTCTCGGTGGCCGCGGGCGACCTGATCGCCATCGACACCCTGGACGCCAGGCCGACCTCCGAGGGGCTGCGCAACGCGGTCGCGGTCGGCATCCGTTACATCGAGGCATGGCTGCGCGGACTGGGCGCGGTCGCCATCTTCAACCTGATGGAGGACGCCGCCACCGCGGAGATCTCCCGCTCGCAGATCTGGCAGTGGATCAACGCGGACGTGGTCTTCGAGAACGGCGAGCACGCCACGGCGGAGCTGGCCCGCACGGTCGCGGCCGGTGAACTCGCCGCGATCCGTGCCGAGATCGGCGAGGAGGCCTTCGCCGCGGGCAAGTGGCAGCAGGCCCACGACCTGCTGCTCCAGGTCGCACTCGACCAGGACTACGCGGACTTCCTGACCCTCCCGGCGTACGAGCAGCTGGGCTGACCGGCCCGTACACCGGCACACCTCCGCCCCGGCACGCACAGCGCCGGGGCGGAGGTGCGTCCGGGGACCGGGGTCAGGAGGCGGATGCCGCCATGTCCGCCTTGACGGCCGAGGCGTCGAGCGAGGCGAGCACGGTCGCGGGGTCGCCGCCGTGCATCACCGCCCGTGCGGCCTCGGTACGGATGGCGCCCCGGACGGTGGGCCAGGAGCGCAGGTTGACCGGGGAGAACTCCGCCTCCGTGAGCTGCTCGATGAACGGGGTGAGCGGCTGGTCCTCCGCCTGGCCGGTCGCCGCGTCGGAGGCGGAGTACGTCACCGGCAGCGCGGACGCGCCGCCGCCGTACGCCTCGGCGGACTTGCCGCCGTAGAGGTAGGAGAGGAAGGTGCCGCACTCCTTGCGGTGGTCGCCCCGCTTGAACGCCATCAGCCAGTCGCTGATCCCCACCGGCGGGGCCTCACCGCCGTCCTTCTTGGGGAACGCGACGTGGGCGTAGGGGAGTTTCGCCTGGTCTGCGGCGCCCATCAGCATCGGGTGGCCGACCAGCATGCCCATCTGCCCCCGCATGAACTGCGCGTACGCGTCGGTCCGGTTGAGCTTCGACGGGTCGGCGCCGGCCAGCCCCGGCGCGACCAGCTCGTCCCGCAGCCAGGTCAGCGCCTCGGCGTTCTCCGGCTTCTCGAAGTCGTACTCCCCCGACTCCCCGGTGAACCCGCCGCCGTTCCCGAGCACCCAGGTCAGCATCTCGTCCTCGGCGGCCTCGGGCCCGAGCTGGAGCCCGTACGGCGTCCGCACCCCGATCGCCTTCAGCCCCTCGGCGGCCTTCCGCAGCTCGGCCCAGGAGGTGGGGGCGGTGACGCGGGCCCGCCGGAAGAGCTCCTTGTTGTAGAAGAGCCGGGGCGTGCTGGCGAGGAAGGGGATGCCGTACGTGGCGATGTCGACCGTGCCGGCCTCGGTGAAGGAGCGGATGAAGTCGGCCTGGGTGGAGATGTTGAACAGCTCGGCCATGCTGTAGAGGCGGCCGTCCTCGGCGTACGGCGCGAAGATGTTGGACTGCGCGATGTCGGGCGCCCGGCCCTCCTCGACCCGCTGGGCGAGCACTTTGTCGATCTTGGTGTACGAGACCCGCTCCAGCTCGATCCGGATCCGGGGGTTCTCCTTCTCGAAGGCGGTGACGACGTCGTCCCACTGGTCCCCGAGCGAGGCACCGATGCTCTTCTCGTAACTGGCCACGAGCAGATGGAGTTTCACGTCCTTGCCCGACGAACAGCCGGTGAGCCCGAGCGCCGCCGTGGTGCCGGCCAGGCCGGCCGTCTTGAGAAGGAACTGCCGCCGACGCACCGCTCTTGCCACCTCTTGCTCGTCCTGCCCTGCACTCCTGGCAGATTCTGCCACATGGGCAATATCTGCCTGCCGGTTGCGGTGGCGTCAGGACATAACCTGGGCGGCATGCACGGTGGCTCGTTGACAGAGCGGCGCAAGGCCGCGACCCGGCTCGACATCGCCCGTACGGCGGCGGCGCTCTTCGTGGAGCGGGGGCTGCGGACCACGCGCGCCGAGGACATCGCACGCGCCGCGGGTGTCGCCCCGCGCACCTTCTACCGCTACTTCGCGACCAAGGAGGAGGCCATCACCCCACTCCTGGCGGTCGGGGCCAGGCAGTGGGTGGAGGCGGTGCGGGACGCGCCCGCGGACCTTTCGGTGCCCGACGCGCTGCGGCACGCGGCGGCCCGCGCGCTGGCCCCGGCACCCGGTGACACGGCGGCCGCGGAGTCGCTGGAGTGGGTGAGGTCGCTGCTGCGGATGGGGGCGGAGAGCCCGGCTCTCCAGTCGGTGTGGAACGACGCCTGCCATGACGCGGACGCCACCTTGGCGGTCGTCCTCGCGGCGCGCGCCGGGCTTCCGGACGGGGCGGGGTCGCTGGAGATCCGGCTGATGGCCGGGGTGGCCGGGGCGGCGGTGCGCGCGGCGGTGGAGACCTGGGCGGCCGACGACGCCCCGGCCGAGGGGCCGCGGGGCCCCGCCGCCCTGGCCGAACGCTGTCTGGTCGCCGCGGCGGGCGTGCTGGGCGGCCTCTGATCCCGCCACCCCCGCCGGAACACGACAGGGGCGGTACACGCAGCCCCGCGGCTGCGCGTACCGGCCCGGCGTTCTACCGGAGGGCGTCCGCCGTCACTTCAGGCCGTTGTCGAGCGCGTTCATCAGGGTGCCCTGCGGGGTGTCCCCGGACATCTCCCAGACCATCGCGCCCAGCAGGCCCTTGGACTTCACGTAGTCCGTCTTCTTGCCGATGGACCAGGTGTCGTCGAAGGACCACCACTGGTTGCCGGTGTAGCCGTACGTCGACACCGACTGTTCGTCGTGGTGGACCGTCATCGTCGGGAACGCGCCGATGAGGTTGGCGTAGCCGCGGGTACCGGCCTCCTCGGCGAACTGGCCGGGTGCGGCGCCGCCCGCCGGCTGCCACTCGCCCGCGGCCCCGCCGTCCGTGACGTTCTGCCAGCCGCGCCCGTAGAACGGGATGCCGAGGGTCAGCTTGCGGGGCTCGACGCCCGCGTCGGTGTACTTCTTGATGGCGGTGTCCGCGCTGAAGTGGAAGTCGTAGGGGTCCTGCTCGTCGTTGTAGAGGTTGGCCTGGTGGCCGGTGCGGTCGGGCTCCCAGGAGTTGTCGCTGCCGGAGCCGTGGAAGTCGTAGCCCTGGACGTTCGCCACGTCGAGGGAGTCGAAGACCTTGCCCAGGTCCCAGCCCTCGTCGATCTTCTGCGGGTCGGCGGGGGTGAAGGCGGTGAGCAGCCGGTGGCCGCCGCCGAGGGCGTCGAGCTGCTTGCGGAATTCGGCGAGCAGCAGGGTCAGGTTGTCCTTGTCGTCGGGCGAGTAGTGGTTGCCGGGGTGCCCGGTGCCGGTGCCCGGCCACTCCCAGTCGACGTCGAAGCCGTCGAAGATCCCGGCGGCGGTGCCGGGGCCGCCCGCGCCGTTGTACGAGGGCAGGTTGCCCTTGATGTACATGTCGATGCAGGAGGAGACGAACTTCTTGCGGGCCGCGTCGGTGGCCGCCACGTCGGAGAAGTACTTGGAGTAGGTCCAGCCGCCGAGCGAGACGACGATCTTCAGGTTCGGGTGGAGCTTCTTGAGCTTCTTGAGCTGGTTGAAGTTTCCGCGCAGGGTTCCCCAGCCGTCGTCCGCGACGCCGTCGACGGACTGGGCGGCGCTGAACGGGCGCGCGTAGTCGGCGTCGGCGTCACCGGCGCCGGTGCCCTGCTCGGGGTCCTGCGGGTCGGCGGTGGTGCCCTTGGTGACACCGTTCAGGCAGGTCAGGTTGTTGGGGTCGATGTTGGCGAAGGCGTAGTTGACGATGTCGAGCTTGTCGGCTGCGCCCGAGTCGTGCAGGTTCTTGACGAAGTACTGGCGGCCGTAGATGCCCCACTGGACGAAGTAGCCGACCTTGGCGTAGTTGCCCGCGCCGGCGATGTCGTCGGTCTTCACCTTGAGCGCGGCGCTGGCCGGGGACTCGTTGTCGGCGGCGTCGCGGGCCTTGACGGTGAAGGTGTACGACGTCGCGGGCGAGAGTCCGCCGATGGTGGCGGTGGTCGTGGTGCCGGAGACGGTGGTGGCCTTCGTCCCGTCCCGGTAGATGTCGTAGGCGGCGACGCGCTGGTTGTCCGTGGCGGCGGTCCAGGCCAGCGTGACGGACGAGGAGTCGGTCGCCGTGGCGTGCGGCGTGCCCGGCGCGGTGGGCGGGGAGGTGTCGGTGGCCGGGTCGACGGTGGTGACGGTCAGCGGGGCGCTCTGGGCGGAGGTGTTGCCGCGGGTGTCCTTGGCCCGGACCGTGAAGGAGTACGCGGTGGCCGGGGACAGTCCGGTGACGGTGGCGGAGGTCGTCGCGGTGGCCGAGCCCACCTCCTTGCCGTCGGCCAGGATGTCGTACGACGCCACGGGGAAGTCCCCGGCCCGGGCGGCCGTCCAGGACAGCGAGGCGGTGCGGGCGGTGACGTCGGTCTGCTTCAGCCCGCCGGGCGCGCCGGGCGGCACGTCCGCCGCGCCGTCGCACTTGTCGCCGTTGATCCGGCAGCCGGACGGTTCGGCGATCGGCCCGTTGGCCACGAACCAGAAGCTGTACGGCTCGCTGGTGCTGTGCGCGCCGACGGTGCCGTTGTAGTGGGCGTTGACCGCGGTGATGTGGCTGCCCTGGGTGGTGACGGTGCCGTTGTAAGAGGTGTCGATGGTGACCCCGCTCGGCAGGTCGAACTCCAGGCTCCAGCCGGTCACGGCGGTGTCGGTGTCGTTGTGCAGGACGTAGGTGCCCTTCCACCACGAGCCGTTGTCGGCCGAGCTGAAGACGGCCGTCAGCTTGCCCGCGGCGTGGGCGGGGACGGCCTGGAGCGAGAGCAGGGCGAGGAGCAGACCGAGAACGGCGACGAGCGCGGTCGCCGTTCTCCGCCCGAGGGGCATGTGCTCGAACATGGTGTTCTCCCTTGGGGCAGGGACCGGTGAGGCGGTCCTGAGGGGGAGCCGGATGCTTCCTTGGTGCCATGGAGCACAGCGGAACCTAAAAGGTCTGGACCAACTCGTCAATAGGTACAGACCAATCGCGGGTAAAGTCCGCTACTCCCCGAGGACCACGGTCCGTTGCGCCGAGAAGTCCCCCCACTTCCCGTCGGGCAGCTTGGCGCGGATCTTCATCGAGTAGCGGGTGCCGCGCGGGTCGGGGACGGTGAGGCGGTAGCTCGCCCGGCCCTTGGGCGGGGCGCCGCCCCAGACGATCGTGGTGGTCGGTTTCCCGTCCATGAAGAGCTGGTAGGCGGGGATCTCGCCGCCGGTCGTGGGCTGCTGCCAGTCCAGCTCGACGGAGTACCCCTTGCCCTCGGCCCGGTTGGTGATGCGCAGGTCGGTGGGGGCGGTACTGGCGGGCGCGCCCGGGGCGGAACGGGTGGTCAGGTCGACGGCGCCGCTGTCCGGCGAGGAGGTGTCGGCCGCGTCGCGGGCCCGGACGGTGAAGGTGTAGACGGTGCCGGGGCGCAGCCCGGTCAGCCGGGCCCGGGTCTCGGTGCCGGGCACGCTGTGGATGCGGGAGTCCTCCTGGTAGACGTCGTAGGCGGTGACGCCGACGTCGTCGGTCGAGCCGCCCCAGGTGAGGATCACCGACCGGCTGCCGTCCACGGTGCCGCGCAGCCAGGTCGGCCGGGTGGGCGCGCGGTGGTCGGCGGGGGTCGGGGCGGGGGTGGTGACGCGCACGGCGGCGCTCGGCGCGGAACGGTTCCCGGCGGCGTCGCGGGCCCGGACGGTGAAGGTGTGGGCGGTCGAGGCGGTCAGCCCGCCGACGTCGGTCATCACCTTGGCCGCCGGGACCGACGCGACGAGCCGTCCCGCGCGGTAGATCTCGTAGCCGGTGACACCCCGGTCGTCGGTGGACCGCTCCCACATGACGTGTACGGAGGTGGCGCTGCTCGCCTGCGCCGTCACCCGGCGCGGGACCGACGGTTCGGCCGTGTCCGGCCCGGGTCCCGAGTCACAGGCGGTGAGCGCGGCGAGGAGCAGGGCGGCGGAACAGGCCAACGCGGCGGTTGCGTGGGGGCGTTGCACGGTCGTGCCTTCCATCCGGCAGCAATGGTCCAGACCTGTATCGCACGGTGCGGGGGCCGCCGACAAGAGGGTGGAGCGGAACCTTCCGCAATGTGCCGATGTGCGTCGCCCGTTCGCCGTGGCGCACCGGTCCTGACGTACGGTCGGCCGATGCTGTGCGTACGAGGTGTGGTGCTGCCGGAGCGCGAGGAGCGCACGTTCTGGATCGACGGGGAGGTGCTGCGCGCGGGACCACCGCCCGGCGGGCGTGCCGGGCGGGACGCGGAGTGGCTCGTCGACGGCGGCTGGCTGCTGCCCGGGCTGGTCGACGTGCACACCCACCCGGGCGCGGCGGAGCCGGGCGCGCCGTTCGACGAGGAGTTGCTGCGCAGGCAGTTGACGGAGCACCGGGACGCGGGGGTGCTCGCGGTGCGCACCCCGGGCACGGCGCGGCGGATGCCCGCCTGGGTGGCCGACGACCCGGAGCTGCCCCGGGTGGCCTCGGCGGGGCGGTGGCTGGCCACTCCCGGCCGGTTCTTCCCCGGCTTCGGCCGCGATGTGAGCGAGGCGGAGCTGGTGCGGGCGGCCGTGGAGGAGGCGACGGCCTCCTCCGGCTGGTGCAAGGTCGTGGGCGACTGGGCGGCCGACGAACCGGCCGTACCACTGCCGCTGCTGACCGCGGTGGTGGACGCGGTGCACGCGGCGGGCGGCCGGGTGGCGGTGCACTGCCAGACCGCCGAGGGCACCCGCAACGCGGTACTGGCGGGCGCCGACAGCCTGGAGCACGGCATGCATCTGGACCCGGCCCTGCTGGACCGGATGGCGGCGCAGGGCACGGCGTTCGTGCCGACGCTGGCCGCCTTCGGCGCGAGCGCGGTCGCGATGCGGGCCCGGGAGCCGGGCGTACGCCGTGATCTGTGGCTGGCCGGCTGGGACGGCATGCTCGGCCATGTGCGCGCTGCCCACGAGGCGGGGGTGACGGTGCTGGCGGGGACGGACTCCTTCCCCTGCGGAACGGTCGCGGGCGAGCTGGAGTGGCTGGTACGGGCCGGCCTGCCGGCCCACGCCGCGCTCGGCGCCGCGTCCTGGACGGCGCGGGCCTGGCTCGGGCTGCCCGGCCTGACGGACGGCGCGCCCGCCGACCTCGTCGCGTACGCCACCGATCCCGTGGCGGACCCGGGCACGCTGAACCACCCGCACCGGATCGTGCTCCGCGGACGCGTCGTGCGGTGAGCGATGAGTTCGGGGGCGACGAGGAGTCAACAGGGTATGGATATCGATACGACACCCACGGCCCCCATCGACCTGGAACCCGCGGCGCGGCGGATCGCCGGGCTGCTCGACGGCATCGGCGAGCAGCAGCTGGACGGCCCCACCCCCTGCCCCGACTACGCGGTGCGCGAGCTGCTGGCCCATGTGCTCGGGCTGAGCACGGCCTTCCTCGCCGCCGCCCGCAAGAACCTCGGCCCGGCCACCGACACCCCGCCGGACGCGGGGCTCCCGGTCCTTCCCGGTGACTGGCGCGCGACCCTGCCGCCGCTGCTGGACGAGCTGGTGGCGGCCTGGCGCGATCCGGCCGCCCGGCAGGGGATGACCAGGGCGGGCGGGGTGGACCTGCCGGGCGAGGTGGCGCTGCTGGTCGTCCTGGACGAGCTGGTGATCCACGGCTGGGACCTGGCCCGGGCGACCGGCCAGGAGTACGCCGTGGACGAGCCGAGCCTGCGCGCCGCCCTGGACCTGCTGACCCCCGCGGAGGGCAAGCCCAGGGCGGAGAGTGTCTTCGGCCCGCCCGTCGCCGTCCCGGCCGATGCCCCGCTGCTCGACCGGGCGGTGGCGATGAGCGGCCGCCGCCCGGACTGGCGGCCCGGCGACTGATCCCCGCCCAGGGCCGGCCGACGCGCTCCGTACCGCGG
>NZ_JBHJQP010000173.1:0-16848 GCF_042262625.1 Streptomyces sp. NPDC056347
GAAGGGGCCCGGTCCTCCCGGGCCCCTTCCGCATGTCTGTGCCTGTGTCTGTGCCCGTGCCTGCGCCCTGCGCCTGTGCCTGCGGCGGCGTCCGCCCCGCCGTCCCGTCCCGTTCCGTTTTCGGGGGAAGCGGCTACACGTACCGTTCGAGGATCGACGACTCGGCCAGCCGGGACAGCCCCTCGCGCACGCTGCGCGCCCGCGCCTCGCCGACGCCGTCCACCGTCTGGAGGTCGTCCACGCTGGCGGCGAGCAGCTTCTGCAGGCCGCCGAAGTGCTCCACCAGCCGGTCGATGATCGCGCCGGGCAGCCGCGGCACCTTCGCCAGCAGCCGGAAACCGCGCGGCGAGACCGCCGAATCCAGCGTCTCGGGCGAGCCGCTGTAGCCCAACGCCCGGGCCACGACCGGGAGTTCGAGCAGCTCGGTGTGGGAGAGCGCGTCCAGCTCGGTCAGCGCCTCGGCGACCGTACGGGAGCGCTTCGCGGTCGGCTCCGGCACGTAGTCGCGCACGACCAGCTCGCGCTCCGGCTCGACGCCCGCGATCAGCTCGTCGAGCTGGAGCGAGAGAAGACGGCCGTCGGTGCCCAGCTCGACCACGTACTCCGCGATCTCGGTCGCGATCCGGCGGACCATCTCCAGCCGCTGGGAGACCGCCGTCACGTCCCGGACCGTCACCAGGTCCTCGATCTCCAGCGCGGAGAGCGTGCCCGCGACCTCGTCGAGCCGGAGCTTGTACCGCTCCAGGGTGGCGAGGGCCTGGTTGGCCCGGGAGAGGATCGCGCCGGACTCCTCCAGGACCCGGCGCTCCCCGTCCACGTACAGCGCGATCAGGCGCATCGACTGGGAGACCGAGACGACCGGGAAATTGCACTGCTTGGAGACCCGGTCCGCGGTGCGGTGGCGGGTGCCGGTCTCCTCGGTGGGGATGGAGGCGTCCGGCACCAGCTGCACGCCCGCGCGCAGGATCTTGGTCATGTCCTTGTCGAGGATCAGCGCGCCGTCCAGCTTGGCCAGCTCGCGCAGGCGGGTCGCGGTGAACTCCACGTCCAGCACGAATCCGCCGGTGCACATCGACTCGACGGTCTTGTCCATGCCGAGCACGATCAGACCGCCGGTGTTGCCGCGGAGGATGCGCTCCAGCCCGTCCCGCAGTGCCATTCCGGGCGCCACGGCACTCAGCGAGGCGCGCATCAGCGCCTCGTTCCCCGTGCCTTGGCCGGACTTTCCGGGCGATGCTGCCCGGTCGTTGGCTGCCACTGCACTCCTCCGGTCACAGGTTCGCGGTGCCCTTACGTCCCTCGTGCCGTTCGCACGGACGGGCGAGACCAGGGCAAAGTCTACCGGCGTGCGCCCTCCTCCTGGGGGGCCTGTGCGCGAGACCGGCGCGGGAGGACTCTGAGCGCGTCCCCCATGTTGGCGACTTCTGTGACCTTCATACCGGCGGGGACCTTTCCGGGGTCGGTCGGCACCAGCGCGTGCGTGAAGCCCAGGCGGTGTGCCTCGGCCAGCCTGCGCTGCACCCCCGTCACCCTTCTGACCTCGCCCGCGAGCCCCACCTCGCCGATCGCCACCAGGTTCTTCGGCAGGGGGGTGTCACTGGCGGCACTGGCCAGCGCCAGCGCCACCGCGAGGTCCGCGGCGGGCTCCGAGAGCTTCACGCCGCCCACCGTCGCGCTGTAGATGTCGCGCTTGCCGAGCGCGCTGATCCGGCCGCGCTGCTCCAGGACCGCGAGCATCATCGACACCCGGGAGGTCTCCAGACCGGAGGTGGTACGCCGGGGCGAGGGGATCTGGGAGTCGACCGTGAGCGCCTGGACCTCGGCGACGAGCGGCCGCTTGCCTTCCAGGGTGACGGTCAGGCAGGTGCCGGGGACCGGCTCGTCGCGCCGGGTGAGGAAGAGGCCGGAGGGGTCGGCGAGACCGGTGATCCCCTCGTCGTGCAGCTCGAAGCAGCCGACCTCGTCGGTCGCCCCGTACCTGTTCTTGACGCCGCGTACGAGACGCAGGCGGGCGTGGCGGTCGCCCTCGAAGGACAGCACCACGTCGACCAGGTGTTCCAGCAGACGGGGGCCCGCGATCGCCCCCTCCTTGGTGACGTGGCCGACCAGGAGCGTGGACATGCCGCGCTCCTTGGAGGCCCGGATCAGCGCCCCGGCCACCTCCCGGACCTGCGCCATACCGCCCGGCGCCCCCTCGATCTCCGGCGAGGCGACGGTCTGCACGGAGTCGAGGATGAGGAGGGAGGGCTTGACGGCGTCCAGATGGCCGAGGACGGCGGAGAGGTCCGTCTCGGCGGCCAGGTAGAGGTGGTCGTTGATCGCGCGGATGCGGTCGGCGCGCAGCCGGACCTGGCTCGCCGACTCCTCGGCCGTCACGTAGAGCGTGCGGTGTTCCTCGCTCGCCGCCTTGGCGGCCACGTCCAGCAGCAGCGTGGACTTGCCGACGCCCGGCTCGCCCGCCAGGAGCACCACGGCGCCCGGCACGAGACCACCGCCGAGCACCCGGTCCAGCTCGCCGACGCCGGTCGACCGGGCGGTGGCCTGCCGGCTGTCGACCTGGCCGATGGGGAGTGCGGCGGTGCTGACCCGGCCGGCCGCGGTGGTCCGCACGGCGGGGGCGCCGCCGAACTCCTCGACCGTCCCCCAGGCCTGGCACTCGGGGCAGCGGCCGAGCCATTTGGCGGTCGTCCAGCCGCATTCGGAGCAGCGGTAGGACGGCCGGTCCTTCGCGGATTTCGTACGGGCAGCCATGACGCCCACCGTATAGGTGGGGTACGACAACGCCGCCGGGCGCCGTGCGGGGCCCGGGAACCGCAGGGCCCCATAGGGCGTCCGAGTTGCGCACCGACCGGCGGAATCCAGGATTCCTGTCCCCTTTTGAGCGATACGTTCACCCGTAAGGATTAAAAGTGCTGAAGGGGAGCTAAAGGTGTGCCGGGTGCTGCCTACGGTCGCAAGGTGACGAGCAGCGGTCTGGAGCCCCCCACACACACCACCGGCGCACACCGGACGCGGCGCAGTGCGCCCCGCCTTTCGGCGTATGCCCCGTTCTCCCCGCCCGCGTCCTCGCCGCCCCCGCCCCCTTCGCCGTCCTCGTCGTCCTCGCCCCCGGCCGCTCCGCCGCACCGGCCGCCCGCCCGTTACGAACCGCATCTCGACGGCCTGTTCACCTACTGCCTCTCCGTGCTCTGCGACCACGACGCCGCCACCGAGGCGCTCGGCGGCGTGCTGGCGATCGCGGAACGGCAGGACGGCCGGTGTCCGGCCGGCGAGGAGGAACGTAAATCCTGGCTGTACGCGCTGGCCCGGTGGATGTGCATGCGCAAGCTCACCGAGCAGAGGCAGGGCCGCCAGGCACACCGGCGCGGTACGGGCGCGACCGCCCCGGGGGCGCGCACCGGCCGGCGTACGCCCCGGACCCTGCCCCCCGCTCCTCCGAACGCTCCCGCGCCCCCCGAGGCCGAAGCCGCCGAGGCGCACCGCCGCGAGCTGGCCCAGCTGGCCTGGCCCGAGGCGGCCGGCACCACCCCCGAGCAGCGCGAGGCACTCGAACTGGCGGTGCGCCACCGCCTCGCCCCGCGCGCCGTCGCCTCCGTCCTCGGCCTCGACCCGGCCGCCGCCCGCGAACTGCTGGCCGCCGCGGCCTGCGAGGTGGAGCGCACCCGCGCCGCCCTCGCCGTCGTGGAGACGGGCAACTGCCCCACCGTGGCCCGGCTCACCGGCGAGCACCGGGTTCTGCTCTCCGCCGCTCTCCGCCGCGAGCTGGTCCGTCACGTCGACGACTGCCCCCGCTGCCGCAGGGCCGCCGAGCGGGCCGGTGCCAAGGGCCCGTGGCCCGGCGCCGCCGTCGCCCCGGCCGCCGCGCTGCCGGTCGTCGCGGCGCCCCGCCGCTCGGCGTACGTGGCGATGGCCCACGCCCGGCGCAGCCGTTCCGGCGGCCCGCGCTTCGACCGGGCGGGCTTTCCGATGGACCCGAAGGACCACGCCGCGCGCCGGGACCGGCTGCGGGCCGGGGTCGTCACGACGACGGTGGTCGCCACGGTGGTCGCGGCCCCGGTGATCGCGCTGTGGACCGCCTACCGGGGCGCACCGCAGACCGGCGAGGGCCGGGGCGGTGCGACGATCGCCGCCACGGAGAGCGAGGCCCGCCGCGATCTCGGCGCCTCGGACGGCCGTTACGAGAACGCGGGCAACGCCCGCCCCCGGCCCGGCATCCGCTTCGAGGACGGCCGGGTCCCGGACGTCTCGGTGGAGGTGACCGGCTCCGGGCCCGGCCGCCCCGGTGCGGGCGGTCTCACCGTCGAGGCCCGTACGTCCGGCGGAGTCACCCGGATCCGGCTGACCGCCTCGCGCGGGGCGCCGGTCGCCTGGTCGGCCCACGCGGACGCCTCGTGGGTGCGGCTCAGCCGTTCCTCGGGCACGCTCGCCGCGGGCGGGTCCACCACGCTCCGGGTCCTGGTGGACCACCGGCGGGAACCGGCCGGTCCGTGGAGCGTGCGCATCGCGCTCGCCCCGTCCGGCCCGGCCGTGGTGGTCCGGGGGCACGGGGCGAGGCCGCCCGTCCCCGCCGCCCCGGCGCGCCCGGCCGGACCCGCGGCCACCGCCCGGCCGCCCCGGCCCTCGACGGACCCCGTCCCGCCCACGGACCCGGCCACCGGCGGCCCGGCATCGACGCCCACGCCCACTCCCACGCCCACGAAGACCCCGGCGGACCCGGAGCCGGACCCGGGCGGACACTCCTCGGCGTCCCCGGACCCCTCCGGCTCCCGGACCCCCGCGGACCCGGCCGGCTGAGGCCCGAAGGCGCGGGCCGGGATCAGGCGCGCGCCGGGATCAGGCGCGGGCCGGGGTCAGGCCGGGTCGGCCGGGTGCGGGGCCATCGGCAGCAGCGCGGCCAGCCGCTCCTCGCACAGCTCGGCCAGCCGCCCGTACGCCTCCTTGCCCATCATCTCGGTGAGCTCGGGCCGGTACGAGACGTACACCGGCTCCCCGGCCCCGTGCGCCGAGGTCGCCGAGGTGCACCACCAGTGCAGGTCATGGCCGCCGGGGCCCCAGCCCCGGCGGTCGTACTCCCCGATCGACACCTGGAGCACCCGGGTGTCGTCGGGCCGGTCGATCCAGTCGTACGTACGCCGGACCGGCAGCTGCCAGCAGACGTCCGGCTTGGTCTCCAGCGGCTCCCGGCCCTCGCGCAGCGCCAGGATGTGCAGCGAGCAGCCCGCGCCCGCCGCGAACCCCGGCCGGTTCTGGAAGATGCACGAGCCCTTCCAGCGCCGCGTCTGGCGTTCCCCGTCCTCGTCGACCTCGACCCAGCCGGACTCCGTGCCGACGTCGTGGAACTGCCACAGCTCCGGCGTCAGCCGCTCGACGTGCCCGGCCACCCGCTGCTCGTCGTCCTCGTCCGAGAAGTGCGCGCCCAGCGTGCAGCAGCCGTCGTCGGCGCGGCCCGCCTGGATGCCCTGGCAGCCGCTGCCGAAGATGCACGTCCACCGGGAGGTCAGCCAGGTCAGGTCGCAGCGGAAGACCTGCTCGTCGTCCGCGGGGTCCGGGAACTCGACCCAGGCGCGGGCGAAATCGATCCCGACCTCGTCCTCGGCGCGGTCCGCGGCCGGCCCGTTCACTTCCTGCGGCATCTCCTGCTCCGCCTTCTGCTTCTTCGCGTTCTTCGTGTTCTTCGCGTTTTTGCCCGGCTTCGCCTTTTTCGTCTTTGGCACGCGCCAAGGGTACGGCCGAAAGGCGGCCGGACGGCGGGCCGAGGCGGCGGAGGGGCAGGCCCGGCCACCGGTCGGAGCGGATCCGGGGCACCGGTAGCGTTCCGGGTATGAGACTCGGAGTCCTGGACGTGGGTTCGAACACGGTGCATCTGCTGGTGGTGGACGCGCACCCCGGCGCGCGCCCGCTGCCCGCGCACTCGCACAAGGTGGAGCTCCGCCTGGCCGAACTCCTCGACGCCGAAGGGGCGATCAGCCCCGAGGGCGTGGACCGGCTGGTCGCCACGGTCGGCGACGCGCTCCAGGCCGCCGAGGACAAGGGCTGCGAGGACGTCCTGCCGTTCGCCACCTCCGCGGTGCGCGAGGCGAGCAACGCCGATCGGGTGCTGGCCCGGGTGCGTGAGGAGACCGGTGTCGACCTCGCCGTCCTCAGCGGCGCGGAGGAGGCCCGGCTCACCTTCCTCGCCGCGCGCCGCTGGTTCGGCTGGTCGTCGGGGCGGCTGCTGGTGCTGGACATCGGCGGCGGTTCGCTGGAGGTCGCGTACGGCGTCGACGAGGAGCCGGACGCCGCGGTCTCGCTGCCGCTCGGGGCGGGCCGCCTCACCGCCGGGTGGCTGCCGGGCGACCCGCCCGACCCGGCCGACGTGAAGGCACTCCGCCGCCATGTGCGCGCCGGCATCGCCCGCAGCGTCGGGGAGTTCACCCGCCTCGGGCGCCCCGACCACGTCGTGGCCACCTCCAAGACCTTCAAGCAGCTCGCCAGGATCGCGGGCGCCGCCCGTTCCACCGAGGGCCTGTACGTCCAGCGCAACCTCTCCCGCAAGGCGCTGGAGGACTGGGTGCCCAAGCTGGCCACGATGACCGCCGAGCAGCGCTGCGGGCTGCCCGGTGTCTCCGAGGGCCGGGCCGGCCAGCTGCTCGCCGGGGCGCTGGTCGCGGAGGGCGCGATGGACCTGTTCGGGGTCGAGGAGCTGGAGATCTGCCCCTGGGCGCTGCGCGAGGGCGTCATCCTGCGCCGCCTGGACCACCTGCCCGCGGAGCGGGCCTCGCTGGGCTGACGGCCCGGGGCCCATGGCCCTGCTCACTTTCCGCCGCGGTCCCTCGGCGGGGCGTACCGCTGCCCGTACGCTGTTCCAGTGGCAGAACCAGTGGTGCGCGTCCCGGATGCGAAGGTCGCCCTGTCGACGGCTTCGGTCTACCCGGAGTCGACGGCGACGGCCTTCGAGATCGCCGCGCGTCTCGGCTACGACGGTGTCGAGGTCATGGTGTGGACCGACCCCGTCAGCCAGGACATCGAGGCACTGCGTCGGCTCTCGGACTACCACGGGGTGCCGATCCTGGCCGTCCACGCGCCCTGCCTCCTGATCACCCAGCGCGTCTGGTCCACCGACCCGTGGGTGAAGCTCCAGCGGGCCCGGAAGGCGGCGGAGCGGCTCGGCGCGACGACCGTCGTGGTCCACCCGCCGTTCCGTTGGCAGCGCAATTACGCGCGCGACTTCGTCACCGGCGTCTGGCGCATGGCCGACGAGACCGACGTCCGGTTCGCCGTCGAGAACATGTACCCCTGGCGCTACCGGGACCGCGAGATGCTCGCGTACGCCCCCGACTGGGACGTCACCCGCGACGACTACCGCCACTTCACCGTGGACCTCTCGCACACCGCGACGGCCCGCACCGACGGCATGGCGATGGTCGGGCGGATGGGCGACCGGCTCGCCCACATCCACCTCGCCGACGGCAAGGGCTCCAACAAGGACGAGCACCTGGTGCCCGGCCGGGGCGACCAGCCCTGCGCGGAACTCCTGGAGCACCTGGCCCGCACCGGCTTCGACGGCCATGTCGTCATCGAGGTCAATACCCGCCGGGCCATGTCCGCCGCCGAACGCGAGGCCGACCTGGCGGAGGCGCTGGCCTTCACCCGGCTCCACCTGGCCTCGGCCCCGACCCGGACGCCGCGTCCGTAGCACGGCCTCCCGGACCGGCGGGGCACCCGGCAGTTTCGTCCCGCATATCGGACACCATGTCCAGATCTTGGAGCCGGAGGCGTACGCTCGAAGGCAGTCTTTAACGTCGAAGGAGCGAGAGACGATGCCCCAGCTGAGGTCCCGCACTGTCACTCACGGCCGCAACATGGCCGGCGCCCGCGCCCTCATGCGGGCCTCGGGCGTAGCGAGCGAGGACATCGGCAAGCCGATCATCGCGGTCGCCAACTCCTTCACCGAGTTCGTCCCCGGCCACACCCACCTGGCGCCGGTCGGCCGGATCGTCTCCGAGGCCATCAAGGCGGCGGGCGCCGTGCCCCGCGAGTTCAACACCATCGCCGTCGACGACGGCATCGCGATGGGCCACGGCGGGATGCTCTACAGCCTCCCCTCCCGCGACCTGATCGCCGACTCCGTCGAGTACATGGTCGAGGCGCACTGCGCGGACGCGCTGATCTGCATCTCCAACTGCGACAAGATCACCCCCGGCATGCTGATGGCCGCGATGCGCCTCAACATCCCGACGGTCTTCGTCTCCGGCGGCCCGATGGAGGCCGGCAAGGCCACCCTGGTCGACGGCACGGTCCGCAAGCTCGACCTGATCAACGCGATCAGCGACGCCGTCGACGAGAACGTCTCCGACGAGGACATCCTCCGCATCGAGGAGAACGCCTGCCCCACCTGCGGCAGCTGTTCCGGCATGTTCACCGCCAACTCGATGAACTGCCTGACCGAGGCCCTCGGCCTCTCCCTCCCCGGCAACGGCTCCGTCCTCGCCACCCACACCGCCCGCCGGGCGCTGTACGAGGAGGCCGGCCGCACGGTCGTCGAGATCACCAGGCGCCACTACGAGCAGGACGACGCGACGGTCCTGCCCCGCGCCATCGGCACCCGCGCCGCCTTCGACAACGCCATGGCGCTCGACATCGCCATGGGCGGCTCCACCAACACGATCCTGCACCTGCTGGCCGCCGCGCAGGAGGCCGAGCTGGACTACGACCTGGCCGACATCGACGCCGTCTCGCGCCGCGTCCCCTGCCTGGCGAAGGTCGCCCCCAACGTCGCCCCCGGCGGCACGTACTACATGGAGGACGTGCACCGGGCCGGCGGCATCCCCGCCATCCTCGGCGAGCTGCACCGCGCCGGACTGCTCGACACGAACGTGCACGCGGTCCACTCCGACTCCCTCGACGAGTGGCTGAAGGAGTGGGACGTCCGCGGCGGCTCCCCGTCCCCGGAGGCCGTCGAGCTGTGGCACGCCGCCCCCGGCTGCGTCCGCTCCGCCACCGCCTTCTCCCAGTCCGAGCGCTGGGAGACCCTCGACCTCGACGCCGCGGGCGGCTGCATCCGCGACCTGGCACACGCCTACTCCAAGGACGGCGGCCTGGCGGTCCTCAAGGGGAACCTCGCGGTCGACGGCTGCGTCGTGAAGACGGCGGGCGTCGACGAGTCGATCTGGACCTTCGAGGGCCCGGCGGTCGTCTGCGAATCGCAGGAGGAGGCCGTCGACAAGATCCTCCGCAAGGAGATCAAGGAGGGCGACGTCGTCGTCATCCGCTACGAGGGCCCGCGCGGCGGCCCCGGCATGCAGGAGATGCTCTACCCGACCTCGTTCCTCAAGGGCCGCGGCCTCGGCAAGAGCTGCGCCCTGGTGACCGACGGCCGCTTCTCCGGCGGTACGTCGGGCCTGTCCATCGGCCACGCCTCGCCGGAGGCCGCCTCGGGCGGCACGATCGCCCTGGTCGAGGACGGCGACCGGATCAGGATCGACATCCCGCAGCGGTCGATCGAGCTGCTGGTCCCCGAGGCCGAGCTGGCCGCCCGCCGCGAGGCGCTGAACGGCGCGTACGCCCCGAAGGACCGCGACCGCAAGGTCAGCGCCGCGCTGCGGGCCTACGCGGCGATGGCGACGAGCGCCGACCGGGGCGCGGTGCGCGACGTGTCCAAGCTCGGCTGAGCAGCCGTACGTCCAGGACCCCGCCCGCCCGGTGAAACCCTCACCAGCGGGCGGGGTCCTCGCCGTCCACGGCGAACACGGACCCGTCGGGCGCCGTCCCGAGGACGGCCCGGCCCGCCACGACCGGGGCGGGCAGCTCCGAGGAGTAGCCGAGCCGCCCGTCGCGCAGCCGCGGCCCGGTCTGCCCCAGCAGCTTCCCGCGCGCGGTGTCCACGGCCAGCAGCCGCCCGTCCGCCGCGGAGAAGTACAGCCGGTCACCGGCGGCGAGCACCGGCGCGGAGGTCCGCCCGGCCGCGGTCTCCAGCTGCCAGCGCACCGCGCCGCCGCCTCCCGCTCGGGTGTCCACGGCGACCAGCGTCCCGCCGCGCCCCAGCAGGTAGGCGGTGTCCCCGCCCACCGCGACCTCCGGGTCGTTCATCCGGAACGGCAGCGCGGTCCGGGCGGCCTTCCCCGTCCCCGGGTCGTAGCGGACCAGCCCGACCGTCTGGGTGTCCCCGTTCATCTCGGTCAGCACGAGCGTCCCGCCCGAGCTCCCCACCGGGGTCAGCATCCCGTCCAGCCGCCGCTGCCAGGCGGTGCGCCCCGAGACGGCGTCGACGGCGGTGACCAGCGTGCTCGACCCGTACGACGAGTGCTCGAAGGCGTAGGCCAGCCCGGTGCGCCCGTCGTACAGCGCGTAGTCCGGGCGCCGGTGCCCGGCGAGCGCGTGCCGCCACAGGGAGACCCCGGTCGCGGAGTCCAGCGCCTCGGTCGTGCCGTCCTCGGCGACCAGCAGGAGGGCGTCGCCCGCGGCGAAGGGGGTGCCCGCGTACGGGGAGAGGCCGGCGGCCCAGACCTGCTCGCCCCGGGCGGGGTCGTACGCCCGGGTCTTCCCGCCCGGCACCGCCGTGTGCACCAGCCCGCCGGAGACCGACACCGCGCCGGCCGCCGTACCGCTCCCCGCGGGCTGACGGGACCACAGCACCCGGCCGTCGGCGGGATCCAGCCGGGCCGCCCCGACCCCGCCCGCCGCGCAGTACACCGCGGAGCCGTCCGCCACGGTGCAGACCGGCGTCGCCCCGCCGCCCGTGCGCAACGGGGTTCGCCACGGCGAGAACGTCTCCGCAGGGCCCTTCGCCGGACCCTCCGCCGCCCCCGCCCCGCCGGAGCCGCCGAGCACCGCGCCCGACCCCACGGCCCACGCCCCGCCCGCGCCCATGACCAGCAGCGCCGCGGTGGCCGCCAGCCATCGCCGCTTCCCGCCGCCCGGCCCGGTTCGCCCGGACGGCGCCACCGCCCGCACATGCGTGTCGGCGTCGGCGGCGCCCACCGCACCACCGGACGCGGGCAACGGCCCGGGCTCCGGCCCCGGCTCCGGCTCCGGGGCGAGGAGCGAGGTGGTCGCCGGCCGCCGCTGCGACGGTATGAACGCGGCCGCGTCGTAGGACGGCGGGCGCAGCGTCGCCATGATCTCGTCGGGGGTGGGCCGCCCGGCGGGGTCCTTCGTCAGACACCGCCCGATCAGCGGGGCCAGGTCCTCCGGCACCCCCGCCAGATCCGCCTCGTCGTGCACCACCTGGTAGGCCACGATGTACGGGCTGTCCGAGTCGAACGGCCCCCGCCCCGTCGCCGCGTGGACGAGCACGGCCCCCAGCGCGAACACGTCGGCGGCGGGCCCGACCTCGCGCGGCCGCTGGAACTGCTCGGGCGCCATGTACGGCGGCGAGCCGATCAGCTTGCCGGTCTCGGTGCGCAGATCGCTGTCGTAGGGGCGGGAGATCCCGAAGTCGATGACCTTGGGCCCGGAGTCGGCGAGCAGCACGTTGCTCGGCTTCAGATCGCGGTGGATCACCCCGGCCCGGTGGATGTCGCGCAGCGCCTCCGCGAGCCCCGCGGTCAGCCGCCGCAGCTCGGCGGGGGCCATCGGCCCGTTCCGCTTCACCTGGTCGGCGAGGGTGGGGCCGGGGACGTACAGGGTGGCCATCCAGGGGCGCCCGGCGTCCGGATCGGCGTCGACGACCGGTGCGGTGAAGGCGCCGCTCACCCGCCGCGCCGCCCCGACCTCCTGCCGGAAACGTGCCCTGAACTCGGGGTCCGAGGCGTACTGCCGGTGCACCACCTTGACGGCGAGCTGGAGCCCGGAGGCGGAGCGCGCCAGATGCACCACGCCCATGCCACCCGCGCCGAGGCGTGCCTCAAGGCGGTACTGGCCCGCGTAGTCCGGATGTTCCGCTTCCGGACCGGCCCCGGTACCTCGCAGCGGCGGCATCGCCCACCCCCGTGTGTTCCTCCGCAAGCGCGACGCACGGAGCCTAGTCGATGGTGCGTGCGATCCGGACGGGGCTTGTAGCCTGCGCGTCGTACATGTCGTACGGAACGTCTGTCAGCCGTACGGAACGTCTTTCAACGGGGGAGGCCCTCATGGCCATGGACGAGCAGACCGAGGCAACGACCGCGCAAGCGGACACCACCGCGCCCGGGAACACCGACGTCGAGGCGCTCGCCGCGGACGACGACGTCACCCGCTACCCGATCGCACCCGGCTACCGCGTCAACGTCCGCCGCGGCCCGGGCACCCAGTACGGCATCGTCCGCACCCTCCCGTACGGGGTGAAGGTGGCCGTCTACTGCCAGAAGACGGGCGAACGGGTCACCGGTCCCTACGGCACCTCGAACATCTGGGACAACATCGCCAACGGCCAGTTCGTGGCGGACGCCTACGTCCACACCGGCAGCGACGGCTACATCGCCCCCCGCTGCGACTGACCGGCACGGCTCCCGGCGCGCCGGGCACCGCACCCGCCCGGGGATAATCGGCTCCGTGAGCGAGAACAGCGAAGCCCCCGGCCCCGGCGCCGCGCCCGGTTCCACCACGCCCGGCCCGCGGCCCGAGCCCCTGCGCTTCTTCGGGACGACCTGGGTCGACCACAGCGGGGGCTACGGGCTGCGCCGTGCGGGCGCCGCGGTCGGCTCGCTGGCCGCCGCGGTCGCCGCCTGCTTCGTCCTGCGCTTCGCCTTCCAGGGTTTGGAGATCGCCGACGTCGGCGGCTTCGTCGGCATCCTGGTGGTCGTGATGTTCGCGGTCTGCAGCGCCGTCGCCTTCCGCAAGACCTGGGAGGGCTTCGGCCGCCGCCCCACCGACCCGGCGCGCGAGGCCAGTCTGCGCGGCATCAGGACGATCGGCTTCGTCGGCGGGCTGCTCGCCTACTTCTTCCGTACGTTCCGGGAGGCCCCGGGCGAGGGCCTGCACCGCGAGGAGTACGAGGCGGCCCTGACCCGCTACGAGAAGCGCCGCTCGACCCGCACCGGAAACCCGGCGGCCCGCAAGCGGAACAGGCCCGCGAACCAGTCCGACCCCGCCAAGCAGTCCGGCCCCGCCAAGCCAAAGCGCCCCAAGCGCAAGTAGCACCCCGCTTCCCGGTCTGGTGCGGCATCTCCGCCGCAGGTGACGATGGCCCCATGAACGCCACCGACGGCACCGAAGCCACCAGCACCACCGACTTCACTGACGGCACTGGCACCACTCCCGCCCCGCCCGCGTCCCGCGCCCTCTCCTTCGACCGGGCGGCCGCCCAGTACGCCGCCGCCCGCCCCGGCTACCCGCCCGCGCTTCTCGACGCCGTCGAGGAACTGGCCGGCCGCCCCCTCGACGGCGCCCGCACCGCCGACATCGGCGCCGGCACCGGCATCGCCACCCGGCTCCTGCACGAGCGCGGCGCCCGGGTCACCGCCGTCGAGCCCGGCGCCGGCATGGCCGCGCAACTGCACCGCTCGCTGCCCCACCTGCCCGTGGTGCGGGGCGACGGCAACCGCCTCCCCCTCGCCACCGCGTCCGCCGACCTGATCACCTACGCCCAGTCCTGGCACTGGACCGACCGGGCCCTGGCCGCCGCCGAAGCCGTACGGGTGCTGCGTCCCGGCGGCGCCCTCGCCCTGTGGTGGAACGTCTCGGACCAGTCGGTCCCCTGGGTCGCCGAGCAGGACGCCCGTCTCCGCCGCTTCCTCGGCGCGGGCGAGTCCGCGCACGGCTCGCCCGCCCTGCCCCGCGAGCTGCCCCCCTCCCTCGACTTCGCGCACCGCCTGCTGCCCTGGACCCGGCGCGTGCCCCTCGACACCCACCTCGGCAACCTCGCCAGCCACTCCGCCTTCCTGGTCCTCGGCGACGAACCCACCCGGCGCTTCCTCGCCGAGGAACGCGGCCACCTCGCGAAGGTCTTCCCGGACGGCAGGGTCGAGGAGGCCTACACCGTCCAGCTGTACGTGGCGACCACCGACTGAGGAAGGATGGCGGCCACGAGCACGGAGAACCGTCAGCACCGCCCGGAGGGTGAACCACATGGCCCAGACAGTCGCAGTCCTCGGCACCGGAAAGATCGGCGAGGCCCTGCTCAGCGGCATGATCCGGGCGGGCTGGCGCCCGGCCGACCTGCTGGTCACCACCCGCCGCGCCGAACGCGCCGAGGAGCTCCGCAACCGCTACGGCGTCGACTCCGTCGGCAACGCCGAGGCCGCCGCCCGCGCCGACATCCTCATCCTCGCGGTCAAGCCCCAGGACATGGGCCGCCTCCTCGACGAGCTCGCCGGGCACCTCGCCCCCGGCCGCCTGGTCATCAGCGCGGCAGCCGGCATCACCACCGCGTTCATCGAGGACCGCCTCGCCGCCGACACCCCGGTCGTCCGGGTCATGCCGAACACCCCGGTCCTGGTCGACGAGGGCATGTCCGTCATCTCGGCGGGCAGCCACGCCACCGCCGAGCACCTCGCCGCCACGGAGGCCATCTTCGGCGGCGTCGGCAAGACCCTCCGTGTCCCCGAGTCCCAGCAGGACGCGGCGACCGCCCTGTCCGGCTCGGGCCCCGCGTACTTCTACTTCCTGGTCGAGGCGATGACCGACGCGGGCATCCTGCTCGGCCTGCCCCGCGCCCAGGCCCACGAGCTGATCGTCCAGGCCGCGATCGGCGCCGCCGTGATGCTCCGCGACAGCGGCGAGCACCCCGTCAAGCTGCGCGAGGCCGTCACCAGCCCGGCGGGCACCACCATCAGCGCCATCCGCGAGCTGGAGAACCACGGCGTACGGGCCGCCCTGATCGCCGCCCTCGAAGCGGCCCGAGACCGCAGCCGCGAGCTCGCCTCCGGCAACGGCTGAGCTACCCCGCGGCGGCGATCAGCTCCGCACTTCCCACCACCTTCGCGAACCCACCGCCGTGCAGCGACACGGCGGTGGCCCGCGCCAACTCGTCCGCGCCCAGCACCCACCCGTACGGCCCGGTCAGCCCGAAGGTGTACGTGGCGTCCAGCGCGAAGAACACCTCGTACCCGAGGTTCCCGCCCATCCGGGCCGTGGTCTCCGCGCACATGTTGGTCTGCACACCGGCCACCACGAACTGGCGGATTCCGTTCCGGTCCAGCCACTGCCTGAGATCCGGCGTGCCGTAGAACGCGGAGTTCACGCTCTTCCTCACCAACAGCTCGGGCCCGTCCCCCTTCCCGCGCCGCTCCTCCACGTATCCCTGGAAGCCGTTGCCCGGCTGCCCCGCCCGCAGCGGCGAGTCCGGCTTGTCCGAGTCGTGCCGCACGAACACCACCGGCCGCCCGCTCGCCTGCCAGGCGTCGATCAGTCCGGCGATGTTCCCGTCGGCCGCCGGATTGTTCCGCCGCCCCCAGTACGCCTCCTCCGCGAACCCCCGCTGTACGTCGATCACCACCAGCGCCGCGTTCCCGTCGATCTCCATACCCGTCACGCTCTCCGTGTTCTCCATACGGACGATCCTGTCGCCCCGCACCCCCGCGCCACAGAGGCGGAAAAGCCATCGTCCGATGGTTTACTGCCACGATGTCGCCCCCGGACGAACCCACCACCCACCCCACCCGCGTCGCGCTCGTCTGCTTCCCCGGCGTCCGGGCCTTCGACGTCACGGTCATCGGCGAGGTCTGGGGCGTCGACCGCACCGACCGGGGCGTCCCGCCCTTCGACCTGCGCCGCACCGCCGCGGACCCGGCACCGATCCCCCTGCGCGGCGGCCTCTCGCTCACCCCCGACCGCACCCTGGCCTGGCTCGCCCGCGCCGACCTGATCGTCGTCCCCGGCCTGGACGACCAGCTGACACCGGCCCCCGCCCCGGTCCTCGCCGCCCTCCGCCGCGCCCATGCCCGGTCCACCCCGATCGCCGCCCTGTGCGGCGGGGCCTTCACCCTCGCCCAGGCCGGCCTCCTGGACGACCGACAAGCGGTCACCCACTGGAACCTCACCGACCTCCTCCGCACCCACCACCCCCGGGTGCGGGTCACCCAGGACGCCCTCTTCGTCCACGACGACAATCTCTGGACCTCGGCGGGCACCGCGGCCGGCATCGACCTCTGCCTCCACCTCGTCCGCGCCGCCCACGGTGCCGAGGCCGCCGCCACCATCGCCCGTTCGATGGTCACGGCCCCCTTCCGCACCGGGACGCAGGCCCAGTTCATCGAGCACCCGACCCCGCGAGCCGACCGCGACGCCGACACCCTCGCCGAGGTACGCGCCTTCGCCCTGACCCGTCTGGCCGAACCGCACACGGTCGCCACTCTCGCCGCCCGCGCCGGAATGTCCCCCCGCTCCTTCGCCCGCCATTTCCAGGCCACCACCGGCACGACCCCGCTGCACTGGCTGATCACCCGACGCGTCGCCGCGGCCCAGAAGCTCCTGGAGCGAACCGACCTCCCCCTCCCGGAGGTGGCCCGCCGCACCGGCTTCGGCAGCGAGGTCACCATGCGCCAGCACTTCGCCACCCGCCTGTCCACCAGCCCCCGCGACTACCGCCGCGCCTTCCACCGCACACCGGACCAGACCGGGGTTGACACACCCCGCCTCGATCCGTAATGTGCTCCGAGTTGTCCGACGTGAGCGCCGACCCCGGTCGGTCCCCGGACAGCCATTCCGCAGTAACCACTTCTGACCAGCGACATCTGTCGTCGGCCATTGCGTGCGCATTTGTGGAATGAGGAATCAGCGTTCGAAGGAACGCCCCCGATTAGCGTCGGGGCCCAGGATTCCGCTAAAGTCTCACTCGTCGGAACGGCCCAAGGGCCAGGAAGACAAACCCCGCTGACTGGGAATCAGACCCGAAAGGATCTGATAGAGTCGGACTCGCCGGAAAGGGAATCGCGAAAGCGAGGAACTGGAAAGCGAAACCCACTTCGACTGGGAATCGGCACTCGAGAGAGTCTGATAGAGTCGGAAACG
>NZ_JBHJQP010000174.1:0-16794 GCF_042262625.1 Streptomyces sp. NPDC056347
CTCCCCGGGTTTTTGCGTGGGGGGGCCCCGTTCCCGCGGGGGGCAGGGGGCCACCCCGAACTACGACGGATCTCGTATTGTGGGAGGCCGGTACGGACCCGGGAGAGGGTCGGTGAACGTCGAGGAAGTGGAGCCGTCGTGACCCCCGCCAGCACCCCCGCCCCCAGCAGCACCGAGGCCGGCGGGCGCGTGCTCGACCACCCCGCGCGGGACGAGATCCGCGTCGAGGCGGTGCTGCACGCGCTCTCCGACCCGATGCGGCTGCGCATCGTCCGCGAACTGGCCGCCGCCGAGGCCGAGCTCAGCTGCTCGGGGTTCGATCTCCCGGTGTCCAAGTCCACGACCACGCACCACTTCCGGGTGCTGCGCGAGAGCGGCATCGTCCAGCAGATCTACCGGGGCACCGCCAAGATGAACGGCCTGCGGCGGAACGACCTGGAAGAGCTCTTCCCCGGTCTGCTCGACCACATCCTGGACGCGGCGAACCGCCAGGCGCGACGCATCGGCGAGGGGCGCTAGGGCCTGCCGACCCGCCGAGCGCGGCCCGGCGGCCGTCAGGCGGCGGGCCGGGTGCTGTCGCGCGTCGCCGCGGCCCACTCCACCAGCAGCCGCTGGTACTGCTCCTCGTCCTCCGGGGACAGGCAGCCGCCCGAGCGCTGCCACAGGTCACGGATCTCTTCGTTCACCGCGGCGGCGGTGCGCGTGGTTTCGGAGGAGCACGGAGAACGGGACATGCTTACAGGCTAAGGCCACGATGTGACAATCGGACCCATTGCGCGTCAGGGACATCTCTCACATGCCTGTCGGGGAACGTCCGGCACCAATTCGAGCGTCCGCAGTCCGTCCGGCCGCTCCGAAACCGGAAGATGCCGCACAAACCGCACGTCACAGCCCAGTGCGGCGGCTCCACCGTCCGCCTCCCGCTCGTCCCCGACCATCACCACGTCGGTCGGATCCACCCCGAGAGATGTGCAGGCGATGTGGAAGATCCGTGAGTCCGGCTTCTGGATTCCGTGCTCGTACGACAGGACGTAGGCGTCGACCAGGCCGTCCAGGCCGTGGGCCCGGAACACCGGGCGCAGGTCCCAGCCGATGTTGCTCACCACACCGACCCGGACGCCGCTCCCGTGCAGCGCCCCGAGTACCTCCGCCGTGTCCAAGTACGGCTGCCAGGCGGCGGGCATGCGGTGCCGTTCGTACAGCGCGTCGTACAGGCCGGGGTCCGGCAGCGCCACCTGCCGGGCCAGCGCGGTGTACGCATCCCGGTGGGCCCGCGCGCTCTCGTCCCGGGTCGCCCACGCGGTGGCGAGCGCGGCGGGGACGTGCCGGGGAGCCGGGCCGCCCGGCAGCGCCCCGGCGGCCTCCAGTTCGCCCGCGTACCGCTCGAAGGCGGACTCGTCCACCGTGATCCCGCGCCCGGTGAGGACCGCGCGCAGCCAGGAACGGACGGGCTCGATACGGAAGAGGGTTCCGGAGAAGTCGAACAGCACACCCTTGATCTGCATGGCCGCGATACTCCCCGGCACCGGGACCGCAGGGCAAGACGGCCGGGCGCCTCAGGGCGTACGCGCCCCGCGCCGCCACCGCTCGAACCGGCTGAATCCGGCGATCGAGAGGCCCAGCAGGGCCGCCCCCAGCAGCCAGCCGCCCAGCACGTCGCTCAGCCAGTGCACGCCCAGATAGAGCCGGGTCACCCCCACCCCGACGACCGAGACGCCCGCCACCGCCAGCGCCCCCCGCCACAGCCGGGGCCCGGCACCGTACCGGCGCAGCAGCCACAGCATCAGCCCGCAGCTCACCGCCGCCGTCATCGCGTGTCCGGACGGGAACGCCGCGTAGTGCGCCGAGTCCACCGGGTCGGGCCAGTGCGGCCGCTCCCGGCCGACCGCGGACTTCAGCCCCTGCTGCAGCAGCGTGCCGAGCAGGCTCGTGGCCGCCACCCACACCGCGAGCGGCCGGGCCCCGCGCCACCACAGCGCCACCACCGCGACGGCGATCAGGGCGCGCATGGTCCACGGATCCCACGCCCAGTCGGTCAGGATCCGGTTGGCGTGCACCAGGCCCGGCTCGGTCACCGCCCGGCGGTGCAGGGCGTCCGCGACGGTGCGGTCCAGCGTCGTCAGCGGTGACCACCGCAGGGCGACGGGGGTCAGCAGGGCCAGGAAGAGCAGTGCACAGGCCGTGCCCACGCGCAGTGCGCTGAACCGGGAACGGCTGCGGGGGAGGGGCGGCGGGGCGAGCGTGGCGGACGGCATGGGGTGATCCTCGCGGAAGACCGGCCGTCCTGGCTATCGCGGTGCGCCACGTCGCGGAGTCGTCGTCGTGCGCCTTCGTGGCGCCGCTGCCGCAATGCCTTCGTAGCGCTGCTTGGCGCGGAGCCGTTGTCGCGGTGCGCTATCGCAGGGCGCTGAGTCCCGGGATGAACGCGACCAGTAGCGGAACCACCGGAACCAGCGCGGCCGCGGCGGTCAGCCGGAGCCTGCGACCGGCGGTGAGCCGGTCCGCCGGGGTCAGCAGCCGGTTCACCCGCAGCGGCAACTGCGCGTCCGGGGCCGGGCAGGGGCCGAACACGCCCCGGTCCTCGTTGAGTTCCACCAGGGCCAGGGCGATCGTCAGCCGCCCGAAACGTTTCGACGCCACATCGTCCGCGGCCAGTTCGACCAGCCGGTGCATCTCGTCGCGGAACGCCGCGAACACCGGCACCTGCGGAAACCCGGACGCGAGCGCGTCGGAGCAGTGCAGCAGCCAGTCGTGCCGCGCCTTCGCGTGCCCCTGCTCATGGGCCAGCACCGCGTCCAGCTGACGGCCTTTCAGGCGCCTGAGTGCCGTGGTGGTGATGACCAGTTGGGGGGCGGCGCCCGGCAGCCACCAGGCGTCCGGGCGGTCTCCCTCCAGCACCACCAGACGGGCGCTTCCGGGCTCCTCGCCGGGCATCAGCGGCGACCGCACCAGCAGTTCGGTACGCCGCTTCCGGCGGCGCACCCGGGCCCGGTGGATCTCCCGGGTCAGCATCACCGCCGACCACACCCCGCCGAGCGCCAGCAGCACCGCCATGGCGGCCGACCAGGAACCGTGCCCGCCGAGCGCGTACGCCTCCACCACCGCCCGGGGCGCCGGCGCGAACACATGACCGCGCACCGCCTGCCAGGCAGCGGCGGCGCTGAACGTCATGGAGAGCGCGAAGGAGAGCAGCACCCCCGCCACCACGCACTGCCACACCCAGAGCGCCACCACGGGCTCGCGCTCCGGCCACCGCGCTCTGGCCATCAGCCGCGGCGTCAGGACGGCGGCCAGGGCACCGAGCAGCAGCAGTGCGAGGGAGACCAACATGACGCCAGCCTATGAGGGGCGCGGCGGCCAGGGGTACGGCTCTGCACGGCAAGTGACGCACGCCACGGTTTGCCCGGCCGTTGTCTCACAGACCGAGCAGCATCGCGAGCATGGCCATCCCCATCGTCAGCCGGCAGGCGAGCGCCAGCTCGGGCCGCGCTCCCCAGCCGCCCGCCGTGGCCCCGCCGCCGGCCGCCGCGGACACGGGTATCAACCGGGCGCCCGACCGCAGCACGTACCCCGCGAAGTAGGCCAGCAGCAGCCCGGTCAGCAGGGGGACACCGCCCGCCGCCGCGGCCCCGTGGCCCGCGTGAGCGCCGTGCGCCGAGCCCCCGCCCGGTGCCATCGTCAGCGCCATGTAGACCATCGCCGCGGAACCGACCAGGTGATGCAGGTGGTGCGCGTCGCGCCGGGCGAACCACAGGGCCCGCAAGGAGGCGGCGCCGAACAGCGCCGCGTACACCGCCCAGCCCCAGGCGGGCGGCGGCACGACGGCCGCGGGCACCGCCATCGCCGCCATGCCGAAGCCCATCAGTGCCTCCGCGCGCGCCGTCCTGCGCCCTTCGCCGGTCTCGCTGCGGACGCGCAGCAGGCAGTAGGCCCCGGCCATCGCGCACAAGGCCATCAGCAGCCAGCCCGAAACCACCGGTCCGTGCACGGCACACCACCCCCTGGACGTACGACGCGGTCCCCCAGGTCGATGCCCGTACGGGAACTGCCGTACGCAGCGCACTGGGGTACAAGGGGAGCGCGCGGAGGGAGCGTTCCCTCCGCGCGCGGTGTGTGTCCGGGCCGGCGGTCAGCCGACGGTGAGGGACTTGAAGGCGCGTGCCTGCTCGGTGATGGCCCGCTCGGTGGGCAGCCGCTCCATGGACGAGGCACCGAAGAAACCGGCGATCCCCGAGGTGTGCTCCAGGACGTAACGGGCGTCCTCGGGTTCGGCTATCGGTCCGCCGTGACAGAGCACGATGATGTCGGGATTGACGCGCTTGGCCGCGTCGTGCATCTCCTGCACGGCGGTGGCGGCCTCGTCGAGCGTGAGCGCGGTCGCGGCACCGATCGCCCCCTTGGTGGTCAGCCCCACGTGCGGAACGAGCACATCGGCGCCGACCCGGGCCATCTCGGCGGCCTGCTCGGGGTCGAACACATAGGGAGCGGTGAGGAGATCGCGCTCATGGGCCTGGCGGATCATGTCGATCTCCAGGCCGAACCCCATCCCGGTCTCCTCCAGGTTCTCGCGGAACTTGCCGTCGTACAGACCGACGGTGGGGAAGTTCTGCACACCGGTGAAGCCCACGGCCTTCAGCTGGTCGAGGAAGTTGCCCATGATCCGGAACGGATCGGTGCCGCACACCCCGGCGAGCACCGGGACGTCCCGCACCACCGGCAGGACCTCGCCCGCCATGTCGAGCACGATGGCGTTGGCGTCACCGTAGGGCAGCAGTCCCGCCAGCGATCCGCGGCCGGCCATCCGGTAGCGGCCGGAGTTGTAGATGATCAGCAGGTCGACGCCGCCGGCCTCCGCACACTTGGCGGACAGGCCGGTGCCCGCGCCTGCGCCGATGACGGCCCGGCCGGACCGGACCTGTTCGGTCAGGCGGGCCAGTGCTTGCTTGCGGTTCACGGAGGGGCTCCTGTTCGGACGAGGGGTTTCGCGGTCGGTGTGCACGGTTGCTCAGCTCCGCGGGCGGGACGCGCCCCGCGCCGTGATCAGCTGGTGGAGGTGGTCGGCGGCGGCGACGGCGAACGACGGGTCGTTGAGGTGGGCGCCGATCTCCCGCAGGTCCACGGCGCTGCCGCGCAGCGCGTCACGCAGGGACGCCAGTCCGGCCGCGTCGGCCTCCGGGTCGTGGAACGGGCCGCCCGGGGCGTCCACGGCGGAGACGCCGCCCTTCGGCCAGAGCACGGCCGTCGGGCCCTTGGCCGAGGCCAGCTTCCTCCCCATGGAGGCGCCCAGCTCGGCCATCTCGCCGGGGGTGGTGCGCATCAGAGTGACGGTGGGGTTGTGGACCAGGAGACGGCGGTCGGCGAAACGGGCCGGGACGGTGTCGGCGGGGCCGAAGTTGACCATGTCCAGCGCGCCGGGCGCGACCACCTGCGGCACACCGGCCAGACCCGCCGCGGTGAGCCGGTCCGGACCCGCGCTCAGCACACCGCCGACCAGGTCGTCCGCCAGCTCCGTGGTGGTCAGGTCCAGGACGCCGGCGAGGAACCCGCCGGCCGCGAGCTTCTCCAGCGCCCGGCCGCCGGCCCCCGTCGCGTGGAAGACCAGGACCTCGTACCCCAGCTCGTCCAGCCGCTCCCGGGCGGCGTCGACCGCCGCGGTGGTGACCCCGAACTGGCTGGCGCCGACCAGCGGACGTCCCCGGGGCCCCGGATCACGCAGACTCCGCTCGTGATGGACGGCCATACCCGCCGCCGCGGCGGCCGCGTTGCCCAGGATCTGCGAGGACACGGAGTTGATCCCGGCCACGTCGACCACGCTGTACATCATCGTGATGTCGCTGCTGCCCACGTACGGCGACACGTCCCCGCTCGCCATGGTGGACACCAGCACCTTGGGCACGCCGATGGGCAGCGCCTGCATGGCGCGCGCGGCGATGAACGAGCCGCCGCTACCGGCCACCGCCAGCACCGCGTGCAGCTGCCCCTCGCGGTGGAGATCGCCCACGATCCGTTCGACGCCCTCGGCCATCGCGGTGACCGCCGCCCCCCGGTCGCCGGCGGCCCGCAGCGCGTCCAGACCGTGCCCGGCGCGGCGCGCGACGGCCGCGGCGTCGATGTCGCCCGTCGGGCCGTCCGTGGGCGAGGGCATCACCCCGGCGTCGACGAGCACCACGTCGCAGCCCGCCTCACGGATCCGCTCCGACAGCCACGCGTACTCCGCCCCCTTGGTGTCCAGTGTCCCGACGAGCACCACGGTCGCCATGTCTCGCTCCTTTGCAACGACGTTCTCCCGATCATGTGCGAGCCGCCCGACGTCGGCAAAGACCACTTGACGGCAATTGGCCTGCGGCGGGCGATGATGGGGCCATGGAGCGGATTCCTCCCACCCGGCTCTCCCGCCTGCTGACCGGATGGTCCAGGGACGGCACCGGCGCGCTGCCCGGGCAGCTGGCCCGCGCACTGCGCGAACTGGCCGAGCGCGGGGACGTCGCGCCGGGCACGGTGCTGCCCTCGCAGCGTGCCCTGGCCGCGGCGCTGGGCGTCAGCCGTTCCACGGTGACGGCCGCGTACGGCCTGCTGGAGGCAGGGGGATGGCTGGAGAGCCGGCAGGGCAGCGGCTCCCGGCTGCGCGGCTCGGGGGCGGTGGGCGAGCCCGCCACCGAGGGGCGGCTCGCCAGCTTCGGCACCAGGGACGACGGCATCGACCTGTCCAGCGGCGCGCTGGACGGCCTGCCCGCCGTCGCGGCGGCCGCCGACGCGCTCTCGGCCGCCGACCTCACCGCCGCGCTGACCGGCGACGGCTACCTCCCGTACGGGCTGCCCGAACTCCGCGAAGGGATCGCCGCCCACCACCGGTCGGCGGGCCTGCCGACCACCGCGGACCAGATCCTCGTCACCGCCGGGTCCCAGCAGGCCGTCTGGCTGATCACCCAGGGCCTGGTCGAACCGGGCGACACCGTGATCGTCGAGGACCCGACCTACCGAGGCGCCCTCGAAGCGCTGCGCGCCCGCGGTGCCCGGCTCGTCCCGCTGCCCGCCGACGACGGGCACGGCGCCCGCGCGCTGGCCCGGCTCACCGGCCACGTCCGCCCGCGACTGGTCTACCTCCAGCCCTCGCTCCACAACCCCACCGGGCGCGCCGCCGACGAGTCCGCCCGCCGCGCCTGGGCCGCCGTACTCGCCGATCAGGGCCTGTACACGGTGGAGGACAACGCCTACGCCGAGCTGGCCCTGCATCACGACGCCGCGCCCGCTTCCCTCGCCGGACTGCTGCCGCCCGCCGCCACGGCCACCGTCGGCACCCTCTCCAAACTCTTCTGGGGCGGCCTGCGGATCGGCTGGATCCGCGCCTCCACCACGGTCGTCCGCCGTCTCGCCGACATCAAGAAGTCCGTCGACCTGTCCTGCCCGGTGGTGGACCAGATCCTGGCGGTGAAGCTGCTCGGGCAGCTCCCCGAGGCCAGGGCGCACCGCCGCTCCCGGTTGCGCGAACGCCTCACGGAGACCGAACACCTGCTGCGGGAGCAGGCGCCCGGCTGGCGGTGGCGGCGGCCCGACGGCGGCTCCGCCCTCTGGGTCGAGATCCCCGGCGCCGACGCCGAGGCCACCGCCCAGCTGGCCCGCCGCGCGGGCGTGCTGATCGTCCCCGGCCCGGCCTTCTCCGCGGTGGACGGCTTCCGTCACCATGTGCGGCTCCCGTTCGCCGACCGGGACGGCGCACTGGCCCGGGCCCTGCCCGTACTCGTCGACTGCGCGGAGCGCAGCCGCGCCGCGCACTGACCGCGCGGCGTCAGGGGCGGTAGCGCAGCGGATGGTCGGCCGGTACCTCCACCACGACGATCCGGTGCCCGTCCGGATCGCGGGTCCACATCTCGACCAGCCCCCACGGCTCGCGCGCCGGCTCCCGCAGCACCTCGACGCCGCGGCCGGCCAGCTCCACGTGCGCCGCCCGTACGTCCGCGACCTGCAGCCACAGTTCGAGACCGGGCACCGGTGGCGCGGCGGCGCGTCCGGACACCTCCAGGAAGCCCCCGCCGAGGAAGTAGACCGTGCCCCGCTCGGGGCCGGTGCCGAACTCCCGGTAGACGGGCAGAGCGAGCCACTGCCCGTAGAACCGCCGGGACCGTTCGGGATCGACCGGATGCAGCAGGACCCGGCTGCTCAGCACATGAACCATGCTCGGACCCTAGGGGGTGAACCCCCGGGTTACGCTGCACCGGCACGGCCGTCGCAGCACAGAAACCGGAGAGCCACCACCATGGACGCAGCTTCCGCGCAGGAATCGGGCCGACCGACCTTCCGCGACGCCGTCGAGGGCGATGTACCCGCCCTGGTGGCGCTGATCGAGTCGGCGTACCGCGGGGACGCCAGCCGGGCCGGATGGACCACCGAGGCGGACATCCTCCAGGGGCAGCGGACCGACCCCGACGGGGTGCGACGGGTCGTCGAAGCGGCCGGGAGCCGGCTGCTGGTGGTGGAGCGGGACAGCGTGATCGTCGCCTGCTGCCAGCTCGAACACCGTGGCGACGCCGCCTACTTCGGGATGTTCGCGGTCCGCCCCGAACTCCAGGGCGCCGGCCTCGGCAAGGTGATCATCGCCGAGGCCGAGCGCACCGTCCGCGAGGGCTGGGGCGTGAGCGAGATGCACATGACCGTGATCTCGCTCCGTGACGAACTGATCGCCTGGTACGAGCGGCGCGGCTACCGCCGCACGGGGGAGCTGAGCCCGTTCCCGTACGGCGACGAGCGCTTCGGGATCCCGCAGCGCGACGACCTCGCCTTCGAGCTGCTGGTCAAGGACCTCACCACCTCCGGGGCCGCGGTCACGCGGTGAAGCGGCCGGCGCGGCGGATCTCCGGGTAGTCGGTCGTCGCGCCGTCCAGCCGCAGCGCGCGGGCCAGTCGCAGATGGTCCTGGGTGTTCACCACCCAGCCGATGACCTTCAGCCCCTCGGCGTGCGCCTGCTCGGTCACCTCCAGGGTGAGGCGGCGGATGTTCAGCGCCAGCGTCGCTGCCCCCACCGCCTTCGCCCGGTCCACCACATCGCCCTGCCAGCGGCTCGCGATGAGCACGGTCCGTACCCCCGGCACCAGACGGGCGATCTCGGCCACCGCCGCGTCGTGGAACGACGACACCTCCACCCGGTCGGTGAGGCCGCGGCGCAGCATCACCCCGGCCAGGGCGCGGGCCGCCGCCGCGTCCTTGATCTCGGCCTGCAACGGGGAGCTCACGGCGTCGAGCACCTCCTCGAAGACCGGCACCCGCTCGCCCAGCCCGGCGTCGAGTTCACGCAGCTCGGACAGGGTCTTCCCGCTGATCGGGCCGGTGCCGTCCGTCGTACGGTCCACCTCGGCGTCGTGCATGACCGCCAGCGCGCCGTCCTTGCTCAGATGCAGATCGAGCTCGATCGCGTCCATTCCGGCCCGTTCGGCCCGGACGAACGAGCGCAGGGTGTTCTCCGGCTCGACACCCATCACCCCGCGATGCCCGATGGTGAGAAGAGACATGGCAGACCCGCTTCCGTCGAGGTGTCTTCCCGTTTGCGGTTCCTACCCGCTCGGAGCCCCGGCATGACGCCGACGGGGCAGTCGGGGCAAGGCCCCGCCCTTCTTGGGAGGCATCCGGCGGAAGCCGCTCCACTTCCCGGTCCGCACAGGAAATATCGCGGTGACCATGGGGGGTCGGCAGGATAATTTACTGAGATCCACTTGTCTCGGGGAACCGTGCATGGATACGGTTGCTTAACGCGAGGTTCTCTTGTGGAGGAAGTGTTATGACGGAAATTCTTGTGCACGACGTCGCCGGAGGCGGCATAGCTACGGATCAGCCGGTGGTCGATCACCCGGCCTGGCCCGTGCTCAAGAATGCCGTGGAAGAGATCCGCCCCTGGCAGTCGAAGGACGGATCCATCGACTTCGAGGCCGAGGGCGCGCCGTCGGCCGGGACCGCGCGCGAGGCGGTCGACCGGGTGATCGCCGCGGTCGAGGAGCTCTCCCCGCTGCTGCCGCACGACGCCGCCTACCACCGCGCCCTGGTCACGGACCTGCGCCGCTGGGCCACCGAGGGATTCGGCGTCCCGGACTTCCTCGACTCGCTGCTCGCCTTCCAGCCCGCCAAGGACCGCGCCGACGGGCTTCAGCACCTGGTCGTCTTCGCGATGTACACGCAGAACGGCAACCCGGACCGCAACCTCGAAGCGGTCGTCCTGCGGATGGTCTGGCCCGAGTGGCTGGCCGAGCTCGAGGCGACCCGCTACGACAACCCGCTGTTCTGCGGCATCACCTTCGAGGACTTCACCTCGGGCTACGACACCAACTCCGCCGTGCTCTTCCCGGAGACCATCGCCGTGCGCGAGGCCCCCGAGCGGTTCAGCTGGGGCGGCATCTTCTGCGACCGCGAGGCGGCCCGCTTCCGCCGGGTCACCGAGGCCTCGGTCGAGCTGCTCGGCCTCGAGCTGCCCGAGGACATCCAGGAGATGGTCGGCGACCAGCAGCGCTGCGAGCAGGCCTTCGTGCTGTGGGACATGGTCCACGACCGGACGCACAGCCACGGCGACCTGCCGTTCGACCCCTTCATGATCAAGCAGCGCCAGCCGTTCTGGATGTACGGACTGGAGGAGCTGCGCTGCGACCTCACCGCCTTCAAGGAGGCCGTGAAGCTGGAGGCCGACGGCTTCCCCCAGGGCCGTGACGTCCAGTACGCCGTGCTGTTCGACCGGATGTTCCGCTTCCCCGTCACCGGCGAGCGCGTGCGCAACTACGACGGCCTCGGCGGCCAGCTGCTCTTCGCCTACCTCCACAAGCACGATGTCGTCCGGTGGACCGACAACACGCTGAAGATCGACTGGGACCGCGCCCCGCAGATCACCAACCAACTCTGCGCCGAGATCGAGAAGCTCTACCGCGACGGCATCGACCGCCCCAAGCTGGTCCACTGGTTCGCGGCGTACGAGCTCGTCTCGACCTACCTCGCCCCGCACCCCGGCTCCCGCTGGGCCAAGGGCCCGGACGCGCTGGACCTGTCGCAGCCGCCGCGTAAGCTCGTCGACGATGTGCTTCCGGACGAGTTTCCCCTGAGCATGTTCTATGAGGCGCTCTCCAAGAAGCTGAAGAAAGTGATCGCCTCCACCAAGGGGATCACCGCCGCGGATGCCGAGCAGGCAGCCGCGTGAGCGCCCGGTCTGAGGAGGCGGTGGCCATGAACGGAAACGGCAAGGGCAGCGGAGCTCTCGAGGGTGCCGTGATCGCGGTCGCCGGAGCCGCGGGACCGGCCGGACGCGCCACGCTGCTGAGGCTGGCCGAGGCCGGTGCGACCGTCGTCGCGTCCGACGCGGACGCCACGCGGCTGGCCGAGGCGGTCGACGCCGCGCGCTACGCCCACGGCGGCGCCACCGTCACCGGCGACACGGTCGATCTGCTGGATCTCGGCGCCGCCCGCGAATGGGCGGACAAGACCGAGAAGGAGTTCGGCCGGATCGACGGCCTGGTCCACCTGGTCGGCGGCTGGCGCGGCAGCAAGAGCTTCGCCGAGACCGACCTCGCCGACTGGAACCTGCTGGAGAAGCTGCTGATCCGCACGGTCCAGCACACCTCGCTGGCCTTCCAGGAGGGACTGCAGCGCAGCGACCGGGGCCGCTACGTGCTGATCAGCGCGGCCGGGGCGTCCAAGCCCACCGCCGGAAACGCGGCCTACGCCGCGTCCAAGGCGGCGGCCGAGGCCTGGACACTCGCGCTCGCGGACGCCTTCCGCAAGGCCGGGGGCGAGGAGGGCCCGAGGACCGCGGCTGCCATCCTGGTCATCAAGGCACTGGTGCACGACGCCATGCGCGCCGAGCGCCCGAATGCGAAATTCGCGGGCTTCACCGACGTCGAGGAGCTGGCCGAGGCCATCGTCGGCGTCTGGGACCGGCCCGCCCCGGAAGTGAACGGAAAGCGCCTGTGGCTGACCCCACAACCGTAAGAACCGACGCGCGGCGCCACCACGACCCGCGGATCCGCGGCTTCGCCAGTGACAACTACGCGGGCACCCACCCGGAGATCCTCGCCGCGCTCGCCCTCGCCAACGGCGGCCATCAGATCGCCTACGGCGAGGACGAGTACACCGGGCACCTCCAGCGCGTCATGCACAGCCACTTCGGCCCCACCGCCGAAGCGTTCCCGGTGTTCAACGGAACCGGTGCCAACGTCGTCGCCCTCCAGGCCATGACCGACCGCTGGGGCGCGGTGATATGCGCCGAGTCCGCCCACATCAACGTGGACGAGGGCGGCGCACCCGAGCGGGTGGGCGGCATCAAGCTGCTCACCGTGCCCACCCCGGACGGCAAGCTCACCCCCGAGCTGATCGACCGGCAGGCGTACGGCTGGGACGACGAGCACCGCGCCATGCCGCAGGTCGTCTCGATCGCCCAGAACACCGAGCTCGGCACCGTCTACACCCCCGACGAGATCCGCGCCATCTGCGACCACGCCCACGGACTCGGCATGAAGGTCCATCTGGACGGGGCCCGGATAGCCAACGCCTCGGCGTCGCTGAACGTGCCGATGCGCACGTTCACCAACACCGTCGGCGTGGACGTGCTGTCCTTCGGCGGTACGAAGAACGGGGCGCTCTTCGGCGAGGCCGTGGTCGTCCTGAACCCGGACGCCGTCCGTGCCATGAAGCACCTGCGCAAGCTGTCGATGCAGCTCGCCTCGAAGATGCGCTTCGTCTCCGTGCAGCTGGAGGCGCTGCTGGCCGGGGACCTCTGGCTGCGCAACGCCCGGCACGCCAACGAGATGGCGCAGCGGCTCGCCGAGGGCGTCGGAGCGGTGGACGGTGTGGAGATCCTCCACCCCGTCCAGGCCAACGCCGTCTTCGCCCGGCTGCCGCACGCGGTGAGCGAACGGCTGCAGAAGCGCTTCCGCTTCTACTTCTGGGACGAGGCGGCGGGCGACGTGCGCTGGATGTGTGCGTTCGACACGACGGAGGACGACGTCGACGCCTTCGTCCTCGCCCTCAAGGAAGAGATGGCGAAGTAGCCGCGTCCGACATGCCTGTGGCCCGTCCCTCCCGGTTCTCCGGGCGGGACGGGCCACAGTGACGTTTCGGCCGGGTCAGCCCCGCTCCTTCACCTCGGCCGGGGTCGGCGCCGTACCGCCGAGATGGGCGGGCACCCACCAGGTGTCGCCCGCGTCCTTCGGGCGTACCGGATAGGCCCGCTGGGCCGCCTCCAGCAGCTCCTGGACCCGCTCCCGCAGCCGCCGGGTGATCGCGCCCGCGTACTGGTCGGCGGGCGCCTCCACCGGCTCGCCGACCCGGATCGTCACCGGGATGTGCTGACGCTTGAAGTTGCGCGGCCGCCCCTTGGTCCACAGCCGCTGCGTGCCCCAGAGCGCCACCGGGATGAGCGGTACGCCGGCTTCCTGGGCCAGCCGGGCGGCGCCCGACTTGAAGCTCTTCAGTGTGAACGACTCCGAGATGGTCGCCTCGGGGAACACCCCGATGACCTCGCCGGAACGCAACGAGGACAGCGCGTGCGCGTAGGCGTGCTCGCCCTGCCTGCGGTCGACGGGGATGTGCTTCATCCCGCGCATCAGCGGTCCCGAGACCTTGTGCCGGAAGACCGATTCCTTCGCCATGAACCGGACGAGCCGCTTCTGGGGCAGGGCCGCGAGCCCGGTGAAGATGAAGTCGAGATAGCTGATGTGATTGCTTACCAGTACCGCGCCGCCGGTCTTCGGGATGTATTCGGAACCCTGGCTGTCGATCTTCAGGTCGAGCGCCTTGAACAACGTGCGAGCGGCGCCGATGACCGGTCGATAGACGAGTTCTGCCATCTGGGGAAGACCCTTCTTCAGCGCCTGTGGAGGATTCTCCCGGCGGAAGTTACGCAGCCGTAGGTTTGCGGCATGGCGCCGATCGTGCCCCATGCGCGACGCGGTGGCCAGTCTCAGCGGGCCCGGGACGCGAGATTCTCGTCACGTGCGGCGTTCGGGAATGTCCGGTCGGCCAATGGTGCTGACCTCCTGTGACGAGCTCTGACAGGAGGACGAGGGTGGACGGGCAGGAACAAGGAGGGCCGCTGGACGCGGCCCGGCTCGGCGCGGAACTGGGGGAGCGGGCCACGCTCGTGCAGTTCTCCAGCGCGTTCTGCCAGCCCTGCCGGGCGACCCGCCGCACGCTCGCCGAGGTGGCGGGCATGGTGGAGGGCGTCGCCCATGTGGAGATCGATGCCGAGGCCCACCTCGGGCTCGTACGGGAGCTCGGCATCAGCCGGACACCGACCGTGCTGGTCCTCGACGCCGACGGCCGGATCGTCCGCCGCGCCGCCGGGCAGCCGCGCACCGTCGACGTGGTCGCCGCACTGGGACAGGCGATGTGACGGACCGTGACGCATCTCCCACATCGTGGGGCACTCTTGACGGCGCCGACCGTGAATCGTCAGTCTGACGCTATGCCGCCGGAAACCCTTCTCCATGGCCGGGTCCATGTCGATCTCGCCCGCAACGCGAGCGCGCGCTGTCCAGGTGCCTGAGCAACCACGGCCCCGTACGCCTCCCCCGCAGAAGGACATCTCCATGACGGCTTCGCCCGAAATCGACACCCCGGCCCAGGCTTCGCCCGACCTCCTCCGCTCCGTCTTCCGACAGCACGCCGCCGGTGTGGCCGTGATCACCGCCGCGGGCGACCGGCCGGTCGGCTTCACCGCCACCTCCCTCAGCTCCGTCGCCGCCGACCCGCCGCTGATCTCCTTCGGGGCGGGCACCGGATCCTCCAGCTGGCCGGTCCTGGCCGAGGCGGAGCACGTCGGCGTCCACATACTCGGGGAGGACCAGCGCGAGCTGGCCGCCACGTTCGCCCGCAGCGGGGCCGACCGGTTCGGCCCGTCCACCTTCTGGCGCAGCGGTCCCGAAGGAGTGCCGCTGCTCGACGGCGTGCTGGCGTGGCTGGTCTGCCGCGTCGTCGCGCGGGTCCCGGCGGGCGACCACCGGATCGTGATCGCCCAGGCCGTGGCCGGCGACCCGGCCGGAAGCGGCCGCCCGCTCCTGTACCACCAGGGGCGCTTCAACGCGCTGCGGGACTGATTCGTCCCCGGCGGCAATGGGCTGCCGCACGTTGGGCATGTCACAGTTGCGCACGCTTGCCCATGCGCCGCCCGCTGGGTGTACTGGCTAGTAATATTTCCGGTCGGGGCGTCGGTCGCCCCGACCGGAATCCGCCCCTTCAGGCGCCTATGCTGCGAGCAACAAGGCAGCCCCCGGAAAAGACGATGCAGTAGGAGAGCCGGCGTGAGCTTGAGGATCGTTGTCTGTGTGAAGTACGTGCCGGATGCGACGGGTGACCGGCGTTTCGCTGATGATCTGACGGTGGACCGTGAGGATGTGGACGGTCTGTTGTCGGAGCTGGACGAGTACGCGGTGGAGCAGGCGTTGCAGATCGCGGAGTCGGCGGACGATGCGGAGGTGACGGTGCTGACGGTGGGTCCGGAGGATGCGCGGGACGCGTTGCGCAAGGCGTTGTCGATGGGTGCGGACAGGGCTGTTCATGTGGAGGACGAGGGGTTGCACGGCAGTGATGTGATGGGGACGTCGCTGGTGCTGGCGAGGGCGGTGGAGAAGGCCGGTTTCGATCTGGTGGTGTCGGGGATGGCGTCGACGGACGGGACGATGGGTGTGGTTCCGGCGTTGCTGGCGGAGCGGTTGGGTGTGCCGCAGGTGACGTTGTTGTCCGAGGTGTCGGTGGAGGGTGGTGTGGTGCGGGGGCGTCGTGATGGTGATGCGGCGTCGGAGTCGGTGGAGGCGTCGTTGCCGGCGGTGGTGTCGGTGACGGACCAGTCGGGTGAGGCGCGGTATCCGTCGTTCAAGGGGATCATGGCGGCGAAGAAGAAGCCGGTGGAGTCGTGGGATCTGGAGGATCTCGGGGTGGAGGAGGACGAGGTCGGTCTGGCGGGTGCGTGGACGGTCGTGGAGTCGGTGGCCCAGCGTCCGGCGCGGTCGGCGGGCACGGTCGTGAAGGACGAGGGCGAGGGCGGCCGGAAGCTGGCGGAGTTCCTCGCGGGTCAGAAGTTCATCTGACCGGCCGGTGGGGCCGTGCGGGGTTTCCGGGGCCGTGAAGGTCCGGGGCTGCGGGTGGCCCGGTGGGTGTCGAAGTGCCTGTTCTGTTCTGTCGTTCTCTGCTAGTCGCGGGAGTTTGAAGTCTCATGGCTGAAGTTCTGGTCTTTGTCGATCATGTGGATGGTGCGGTTCGTAAGCCGACGCTGGAGCTGCTGACGCTGGCGCGTCGGGTGGGTGAGCCGGTGGCGGTGGCGGTGGGTGCGGGTGCCGGTGGTACGGCGTCGGTGCTGGGTGAGCACGGTGCGGTGCGGGTGCTGGTGTCGGAGGCGCCGGAGTTCGGTGAGTTCCTGGTGGTGCCGAAGGTGGATGCGCTGGCGGCGGCGGTGGGGGCGGTGTCGCCGGTGGCGGTTTTGGTGCCGTCGTCGGCGGAGGGCAAGGAGGTCGCTGCGCGGCTGGCGGTGCGGATCGGGTCGGGTGTGATCACGGACGCGGTGGACGTGGAGGTCGTGGACGGGGGTGTGGTGGCGGTGCAGTCGGTGTTCGCGGCGTCGTTCACGGCGCGTTCGCGGGTGTCGCGGGGTGTGCCGGTGGTGACGGTGAAGCCGAACTCGGCGCCGGTGGAGCCGTCGTCGGCGGCGGGTGCGGTCGAGGCGCTGGAGGTGGAGTTCGGGGAGCTGTCGCGGGGGACGCGGGTGGTGTCGCGTACGGCGCGTGAGTCGACGGGGCGTCCGGAGCTGACGGAGGCGGCGATCGTGGTCTCGGGCGG
>NZ_JBHJQP010000175.1:0-10748 GCF_042262625.1 Streptomyces sp. NPDC056347
CCGCGTCGCTGACGTTGTCGGTGAGCGGTGGGTTGGGGAAGGCGGCGGGCGCTGTCACCGGGACGTACACCCCGGAGCGGACTGTAGGAATTCGGCCACTTCTCTGCACCTTCTCGGCCAGCACCGAACTCCCCTTCCCGTGAACTCCGTTCGAATACGAGCGGCCCGGCCCCACCTCGGCTCCCACCGCCCGTTCCGGGCCGCACGCGAGGGCGTACGGCATCGCGATGATGGCCCGTGAAACGTCCGCTTAACGAACATGACCTTTCCGGCAACGAACGAGTTCCGGCCAAGTTGTTGACGCGCTCCTGACAGGAACGGTCTGCGGCTGACAACCTTCACCCCGTTCTGCGCACTTCTCGCTCACCCCGGACGGCTCGTCTGAGCCGCCGGTACCCCCCTCGCAGAAGGAGTCCGCGTGAGATCCACGCACAGCCGTCGTGCCACTGCGACCGGCGCTCTGATCGCCGCAGCAGCCCTCCTCGCCGTCGGAGTCCAGTCCGGCACCGCCACCGCCACCCCCACTGGCACCGCGGCGCAGGCGACCGCCGGAGCCGAGCGCGGGGCGCTGCCCAAGCAGCTCTCCCCCTCCCAGCGTGCCGAGCTGATCCGCGAGGCCGACGCGACCAAGGCGGCCACGGCCAAGGGCCTCGGCCTCGGCGCCCAGGAGAAGCTCGTCGTCAAGGACGTCGTCCAGGACAACGACGGCACCACGCACACGCGTTACGAGCGCACCTTCGCGGGCCTCCCGGTGCTCGGCGGCGACATGATCGTCGAGGAGAGCAAGGCCGGGAACACCCTGGGGGTCACCAAGGCCTCCAAGGTGACCAGCACCGAGCTGAAGTCCGTGGACCTGAAGGCGGACATCGCGCCCGCCAAGGCCGAGAGCCAGGCCCTGGGCCTCGCCAAGGCCGACGGGTCGAAGAAGACCGAGGCCAGCCAGGCGCCCCGCAAGGTGGTCTGGATGGCGCAGGGCAAGCCGCAGCTCGCCTACGAGACCGTCGTCGGCGGCCTCCAGGACGACGGCACCCCCAACGAGCTGCACGTCATCACGGACGCGGCCACCGGGGCGAAGCTCTTCGAGTGGCAGGGCGTCGAGAAGGGCGTCGGAAACACCGAGTACAGCGGCAAGGTGACCCTGGGCACCGCGCCGTCGTACACGCTGACCGACACCGGCCGCGGCAACCACAAGACGTACAACCTGAACCACGGTACGTCCGGCACCGGGACGCTGTTCACCAACTCCACGGACACCTGGGGCGACGGCACCCCGACGAACGTCGAGACGGCCGGCGCGGACGCCCACTACGGCGCCGCGGAGACCTGGGACTACTACAAGAACGTCCAGGGCCGCACCGGTATCCGGGGCGACGGCGTCGGCGCGTACTCCCGCGTCCACTACGGCAACAACTACGTCAACGCGTTCTGGCAGGACAGCTGCTTCTGCATGACGTACGGCGACGGCAGCGGCAACACCCACCCGCTGACCGCCCTGGACGTCGCGGCGCACGAGATGTCGCACGGTGTCACCGCGTCCACCGCCAACCTGGTGTACAGCGGCGAGTCCGGCGGCCTCAACGAGGCGACCAGCGACATCTTCGCGAGCGCGGTCGAGTTCTACTCGAACACCAGCGCCGACCCGGGCGACTACCTCATCGGCGAGAAGATCGACATCAACGGTGACGGCACGCCGCTGCGTTACATGGACAAGCCGAGCAAGGACGGCATGTCCAAGGACTCCTGGTACTCGGGTGTCGGCAACGTCGACGTCCACTACTCCTCGGGTGTCGCCAACCACTTCTTCTACCTGCTCGCCGAGGGCAGCGGCGCGAAGGTCGTCAACGGGGTCTCCTACAACTCCCCGACCTCCGACGGTCTGCCGGTGACCGGCATCAGCCTCGCCAAGGCCGAGAAGATCTGGTTCAAGGCGCTCTCCACCAAGTTCACCTCCACCACCAACTACGCGGCGGCCCGCACCGGCACGCTCGCGGCGGCGGCCGACCTGTACGGCGCCACCAGCGCCGAGTACAAGGCGGTCGGCGACGCGTGGGCGGCCGTCAACGTCGGCACCCGTGACGGCGGCAACCCGAACCCGGGCGGCAAGGTCTTCGAGAACGCCACCGCGGTGACCATCCCGGACGCCGGCGCGGCCATCACCAGCTCGGTCAACGTCACCGGTGTCACCGGCAACGCGCCCAGCACCCTCCAGGTCGGCGTGGACATCACCCACACCTACCGCGGTGACCTGAACATCGACCTCGTCGCCCCGGACGGAACGGCCTACCGGCTGAAGAGCGCCTCGCTCGGCGACTCCGCGGACAACGTCCAGACCACCTACACCGTCAACGCCTCCTCCGAGGTGGCCAACGGCACCTGGAAGCTCAAGGTCCAGGACATGTACTCCGGCGACACGGGCAAGATCAACAGCTTCAAGCTCACCTTCTGAGCCCGCACCGGTCCTCGCACCGGTGACCACCGCCCGGCGGGAGCCCACACTCCCGCCGGGCGGTTCCGTGTGCGGGCCGCGGCCTCAGAGCAGCGGCACGCCGCCCGCCCCTTCCCCGGCCGCCGTCTCCGGGGGCAGCGCCACCAGGCCCGGCTCGGCCCCGGACGCCAGCAGCGGATGGGCCGGGAGCACCCGCACCGTGTAGCCGTACGGGCCGGTCCGGTCGAGGGCGAGCGGACCCTCGTACAGCCAGCGGCCCTCCAGGTCCTGGCCCCCGGCCGGTTTGAGCGGGAAGACCTGGGCGTCGAAGATCCCGTCGTCCTCGTCCACCCGGCCCGCCACCGCCTGTACCTCCACGTCACCGGGGTCCAGCGCGCCGAGAGCGGCCCGGACCCGCAGCGTCAGCGTGTCCCCCAGCTCCGCCGAACCGTCCGCCGCGGTGGACGCCTCCGCGGACGCCACCGCCTCCACGTGGTCGACGGCCACCTGCGGCCAGGCGGCGCGGACCCTGGCCTTCCAGTCGGCGAGGCGGCGGGCCGCCCCGGCGTCCAGGGCCCGGCCGGCACGCGCGGCCGGCCCGTACAGCCGCTCCACGTACTCCCCCACCATCCGCCCGGCCAGCACCTTCGGGCCGAGCACGCCGAGCGTGCGGCGGACCATCTCGATCCAGCGCTCCGGCAGCCCCGCCTCGCCCCGGTCGTAGAAGCGCGGCGCGACCCGGTCCTCGATCAGCTCGTACAGCGCGGCCGCCTCCAGGTCGTCGCGGCGCTCCTCGTCCACGACCGGGCCGTCGGCGGTGGGGATCGCCCAGCCGAAGTCCGGCTCGTACCACTCGTCCCACCAGCCGTCGCGCACCGAGAGGTTGAGGCAGCCGTTGAGCGCGGCCTTCATCCCGCTGGTGCCGCAGGCCTCCAGCGGGCGCAGCGGGTTGTTCAGCCACACGTCGCAGCCCGGGTAGAGCCGCTGGGCCATGGCCATGCCGTAGTCCGGCAGGAAGACGACACGGTGGCGCACCCGGGGGTCGTCGGAGAACCGGACCAGCTCCCGCACCAGCCGCTTCCCGCCGTCGTCGGCCGGGTGGGCCTTGCCCGCGACGACGATCTGGACCGGGCGGTCCGGGTGGAGCAGCAGGGCGGTCAGCCGCTCCCGGTCGCGGAGCATCAGCGTCAGCCGTTTGTACGAGGGGACCCGGCGGGCGAAGCCGATCGTCAGGACGTCCGGGTCGAGCACGCCGTCGATCCAGCCGAGTTCGGCGGGGGCGGCGCCCCGGGCCAGCCAGGAGGCGTGCAGCCGTTCGCGTACCTCGGTGACGAGTTCGGCGCGCAGGGTGCGGCGCAGCTCCCACAGCTCGCGGTCGGGGATGCCGGTGGCCCAGTCCCGGCTTCCGGGGGCGGCGCCGTGCCGGCCGCGCAGCTCGAAGACCTCGGGCGCGACCCAGGTGGGGGCGTGCACCCCGTTGGTGACGGAGGTGATGGGTACCTCGGCGGCGTCGAAGCCGGGCCACAGCCCGGCGAACATCTCCCGGCTGACACTGCCGTGGAGGGTGGAGACGCCGTTGGCCCGCTGGGCGAGCCGCAGCCCCATCACGGCCATGTTGAAGACGCCCGGGTCGCCGCCCGGGTAGCTCTCGGTGCCCAGGTCCAGGACGCGTTCGGCGGGGACGCCGGGGAGTTCGCCGTCGTCGCCGAAGTGCCGGGCGACGAGTTCGCGGTCGAAGCGGTCGATCCCGGCGGGCACCGGGGTGTGGGTGGTGAAGACGGTGCCGGCCCGCACGGTCTCCGTCGCGGCGTCGAGGCCGAGGCCGGTGCCGGCCAGCTCCCGGATGCGTTCGAGCCCGAGGAAGCCCGCGTGGCCCTCGTTGGTGTGGAAGACCTCGGGCGCCGGGTGGCCGGTCAGGCGGCAGTACGTCCGCACCGCCCGTACGCCGCCGATGCCCAGGAGCATCTCCTGCAGGAGCCGGTGCTCGCTGCCGCCGCCGTACAGCCGGTCGGTCACCTCGCGTTCGCCCGGGGCGTTCTCCTCGACGCCGGAATCGAGCATCAGCAGCGGCACCCGGCCGACCAGGGCCTGCCAGATCCGGGCGTGCAGCGAGCGGCCGCCGGGCAGGGTCAGCGTCACCCGGGCCGGGGTGCCGTCGCGCTCCCGCAGCAGGGCGAGCGGCAGCTCGTTCGGATCGAGGACCGGGTAGTGCTCCTGCTGCCAGCCGTCGCGCGACAGGCTCTGGCGGAAGTAGCCGTACCGGTAGAGCAGGCCGACGCCGATGAGCGGGACGCCGAGGTCGCTGGCGGCCTTGAGATGGTCCCCGGCAAGGATGCCGAGCCCGCCGGAGTACTGGGGCAGTGCCGCGGTCACCCCGAACTCGGGCGAGAAGTAGGCGACGGCGGCGGGGAGTTCGGCACCGCCCGCCACCTGTTCCTGGTACCACCGGGGCTGCTCCAGGTAGTCCCGGAGGTCCTGGGCGGCCCCGGCCAGCCGGTGCAGGAACGGTTCATCATGGGCGAGCTCGTCGAGCCGTCCGGCGGACACGGCGCCGAGCAGCCGTACGGGGTCGCACTCCTGCGCCCCCCGCAGGTCCCGGGCGCGCGGGGGCTGTGGCGGCTCCGGTCCAATGGCCCGGAACAGCTCCTGGGTCCCGGTGTGCCAGGACCAGCGCAGGTTGCGGGCGAGGTCGCTGAGCGGTCGGAGGGCTTCGGGCAGGACGGGGCGCACGGTGAACCGTCGAATGGCCTTCACGCCCTCCACCTTGACAGGGCGGCTGCCGATCCCGGCGGACGCGGCGCGGGGGTGCGGCGCGGTGTGCTCCATCCGGGCGGGCCCGGTTTCCGTTCCCGCGTCCGGGCCCACGGCTGCCAGTCGGGTGAAGCGGGCGGGGGCGGCCCCGGCCACGCCCTGCCGACCGGCCGCGAAGCGGTTAGAAAGGAGCGAAACCCGTCGGCAGCGGTACGTGTGTCCAGCGTTCCGCCACTGCGCCGCGCCCCACCACCGGCCCGAGGCCCTGTCCCAGGTGAGTCCATTGATCGGTCGCATCCCCGTCCTCGACGTCCGCCCGCTGGTCGACTGCGGCAGGCGGCCCGCCAAGGCGGTCGTCGGTGAGACCTTCCGGGTCACCGCGACGGTCTTCCGTGAGGGCCATGAGGCGGTGGCCGCCAATGTGGTGCTGGTGGACCCGAACGGGCGCCGGGGGCCGTGGCTCCCGATGCGGGAGCAGGCCCCCGGCACCGACCGCTGGAGTGCCGAGGTCACCCCGGGGTCCGAGGGCCGCTGGACGTACGCGGTCGAGGGCTGGAGCGATCCGGTCGCCACCTGGCGGCGCCACGCCGAGATCAAGATCCCGGCCGGCATCGACACCGAAGCGGTGCTGGCCGAGGGGGCCGGGCTGCACGAGCGGGCCGCCGAGGGGGTACCCAAGCGGGACGGCCGGGAGGCGGTGCTGGCGGCGGTCGACGCGCTGCGGGACACCTCCCGCCCGGCGGCCGAGCGGCTGGCGGCGGCGCTGGCCCCCGAGGCGCGGGCCGCGCTGGACCGGCATCCGCTGCGCGAGCTGGTCTCCTCGTCCGGGCCGCTGCCGCTGGTGGTGGAGCGGCGGCGGGCGCTGTTCGGCTCCTGGTACGAGCTGTTCCCGCGCTCGGAGGGGGCCCGGGTGGAGCCGGGCCGGAGGGGGAAGCCCGCCCGGGTGGTGAGCGGCACCCTCCGCACGGCCGCCGAGCGGCTTCCCGCCGTCGCCGCGATGGGCTTCGACGTGGTGTACCTCCCGCCCGTGCACCCCATCGGGACCACCCACCGCAAGGGCCCCAACAACACGCTCTCGGCCGGTCCGCGCGATGTGGGGGTGCCCTGGGCGGTCGGCTCGGCCGAGGGCGGCCACGACGCCGTCCACCCCGATCTCGGCACCCTGGAGGACTTCGACCACTTCGTCACGGCGGCCCGCGGGCTGCGGATGGAGGTCGCGCTCGACTTCGCGCTCCAGTGCTCCCCCGACCACCCCTGGGTCCGGCAGCACCCGGAGTGGTTCCACCACCGGGCGGACGGCACGATCGCGTACGCCGAGAATCCTCCGAAGAAGTACCAGGACATCTACCCGATCGCCTTCGACCGGGACATGGACGGGCTGGTCGCCGAGTCCGTGCGCCTGCTGCGGTTCTGGATGGACCACGGGGTGCGGATCTTCCGCGTCGACAACCCGCACACCAAACCGGTGGTCTTCTGGGAGCGGGTGATCGGGGAGATCAACCGGGCCGATCCCGATGTGGTCTTCCTGGCCGAGGCGTTCACCCGTCCGGCGATGATGAGGGCGCTCGCAGCGGTCGGCTTCCAGCAGTCGTACACGTACTTCACCTGGCGCGAGACCCGTCAGGAGATCACCGACTACGTCACTGAGCTGGCGGGCGAGTCCGCCGCGTACATGCGGCCCAACTTCTTCGTGAACACGCCGGACATCCTGCCCGGCCACCTCCAGGACGGCGGCCGTCCCGCGTTCGAGGCGCGGGCCGTGCTGGCCGCGACGCTCTCCCCCTCCTGGGGTGTGTACGCGGGCTACGAGCTGTGCGAGAACACCCCGGTCCGGCCCGGCAGTGAGGAGTACCTCGACTCGGAGAAGTACGAGATCCGCCCCAGGGACTGGGAGGCGGCGGAGCGCGAGGGCCGTTCGCTGGCCCCGCTGATCACCGCCCTCAACCGTGTCCGGCGCCGCAACCCCGCGCTCCAGCAGCTGCGCGACGTGCACTTCCACTCCACCGACGACGACGCGTTGATCGCGTACAGCAAGCGTTCGGGGTCGAACACCGTTCTGGTGGTCGTCAACCTCGATCCGCACCACACCCACGAGGCCACGGTCTCGTTGGACATGCCGCGACTCGGCCTCGACCGGCACGAGCGTGTGCCGGTGCGCGACGAGCTCACCGGCGATACCTATCACTGGGGCAGGACCTTCTATGTGCGTCTGGAGCCAGGCGTCACGCCCGCGCACATCGTGGTCCTGCGACCGTCCCCGCCGACCGGAGGGTCACCCACACCATGATCGTCAATGAGCCCGTCCACGACACGTTCGAGGACACCCCGGCCAAGGACCGCGATCCCGACTGGTTCAAGCGCGCCGTCTTCTACGAGGTGCTCGTCAGGTCCTTCCAGGACTCCAACGGCGACGGCATCGGCGACCTCAAGGGCATCACCAGCAAACTGGACTACCTCCAGTGGCTCGGCATCGACTGCCTCTGGCTGCCACCGTTCTTCAAGTCACCGCTGCGCGACGGCGGTTACGACGTGTCCGACTACACGGCGGTGCTGCCGGAGTTCGGAGACCTGGCCGACTTCGTGGAGTTCGTCGACGCCGCGCACCAGCGCGGGATGCGCGTGATCATCGACTTCGTGATGAACCACACGAGCGACCAGCACGAGTGGTTCCAGCAGTCCCGCAAGGACCCGGACGGACCGTACGGCGACTACTACGTCTGGGCCGACGACGACAAGCAGTACCCGGACGCCCGGATCATCTTCGTCGACACCGAGACGTCCAACTGGACCTACGACCCGGTGCGCGGGCAGTACTACTGGCACCGGTTCTTCTCCCACCAGCCCGATCTCAACTACGAGAACCCGGCGGTGCAGGAGGAGATCGTCTCCGCGCTCCGCTTCTGGCTGGACCTCGGCATCGACGGCTTCCGGCTGGACGCGGTGCCCTACCTCTACCAGCGCGAGGGCACCAACTGCGAGAACCTGCCCGAGACGCACTCCTTCCTCAAGCGGGTCCGCGCGGAGATCGACGCGCACTACCCGGACACCGTGCTGCTCGCCGAGGCCAACCAGTGGCCGGAGGACGTCGTCGACTACTTCGGCGACTACGGGGCGGGCGGCGACGAGTGCCACATGGCGTTCCACTTCCCCGTGATGCCACGGATCTTCATGGCCGTACGGCGGGAGAGCCGCTACCCGGTCTCCGAGATCCTGGCCAAGACCCCGGCGAAGCCGCAGAACTGCCAGTGGGGCATCTTCCTGCGCAACCACGACGAGCTCACCCTCGAAATGGTCACGGACGAAGAGCGCGACTACATGTACGCGGAGTACGCCAAGGACCCGCGGATGCGGGCCAACATCGGCATCCGGCGGCGGCTCGCCCCGCTGCTGGACAACGACCGCAACCAGATCGAGCTGTTCACCGCGCTGCTGCTGTCGCTGCCCGGCTCCCCGATCCTCTATTACGGGGACGAGATCGGGATGGGTGACAACATCTGGCTGGGCGACCGGGACGCGGTGCGCACCCCGATGCAGTGGACCCCCGACCGGAACGCTGGATTCTCCTCCAGCGACCCCGGCCGGCTCTATCTGCCGACGATCATGGACCCGGTCTACGGCTACCAGGTCACCAACGTGGAGGCGTCGATGTCGTCGCCGTCCTCGCTGCTGCACTGGACGCGGCGGATGATCGAGATCCGCAAGCAGAACCCCGCCTTCGGCCTCGGCTCGTACGACGAGCTGCCCTCGTCCAACCCGGCGGTGCTCGCCTTCACCCGTGAGCACGGCGACGACCTGGTGCTCTGCGTGCACAACTTCTCCCGGTTCGCGCAGCCGACCGAGCTCGACCTGGGGGCCTTCACCGGGCGCCGTCCGGTGGAGCTGATCGGCGGGGTGCGTTTCCCGGTGATCGAACGGCCGCCGTACCTGCTGACGCTGGCCGGGCACGGCTTCTACTGGTTCCGGCTGCACGCGGACGCGTCGGCGGGCTGAGCCCGGCACGGGACCGTCCTCGCCGGGGTGGCACGGACGGTCCCCACCGGACGGCCGTACGGACCGTCCCGCCCCGGCACGCTCCGTACGGCCGGACATCGACCACCGCAATCCAGGACACCACCCGCATCCCGCGGTGTGCCCGGGGAAAGGACTCGACGCCATGTCGGAGGCTGTATCCACACGGGCCGCACCGTCCCGCGGCACCGGCCTGCTTCCGTCGCTCGCCCCGCTGCTGCGGGACTGGCTGCCCCGGCAGCGCTGGTTCGCCGGGAAGGGCCGGGCGGTCACCGGCTTCTCGCTGGTGTCGGCGACCGAGATGCTGCCGGTGGGCGCCGGGACCGGGGCCGGGCTGCTCCATCTGCTGGTCCGGGTCCACCAGCCGGCCTCGCCCGGACACTCCCCGGACGACTGCTACCAACTGCTGCTCGGAGTACGGGCCGTGCTGCCGCCCCGGCTGGCGCCCGCGCTCATCGGCCGGGTGACCGAGGGCCCGCTCGCCGGGCGCACCGTCTACGAAGGGCTGCACGACCCGCACCTCGCCGGGCTCCTGCTGGAACGGTTCCGCACCCCCGGCGCCCTCGGCGCCCTGCGCTTCGACCGCAGCGGCCCGGCCGTTCCCGCCCGGCTCGCCCCGCGGCTGCTGGACACCGAGCAGTCCAACACCTCGCTCGTCTACGGCGACGCCTACATCCTCAAGATCTTCCGACGGCTCTTCCCCGGCACCAACCCCGATCTGGAACTGCCGCTGGCGCTGGCCCGGGAGGGCTGCGGCCGGGTGCCCGCGCCGGTCGCCTGGTTCGAGGCCCGCACCCCCGGGCCGCTCACCCTCGGTGTGCTCCAGCCGTTCCTGGGCGGCGCCGAGGACGGCTGGCGCCTCGCGCTGCGCTCGCTGGCCGAGGGCCGGGACTTCGCCCCCGAGGCCCGCGCGCTCGGCCGGGCCACCGCCGAGGTGCACACCGCGCTCGCCGCCGCCCTGCCGACGCCCGCGCTGCACCGCGCCCAGACCGAGAAGCTGGCCGCCGCGATGGTGCGCAGACTGGAGTCCGCCGCCCAGGCGGTGCCGGAGCTCGCCCCGTACGTACCCGGGCTGCGCACCGCGTTCGACGCGGTGGCCGCGCTGGGCGACCGGGGCCGGGACTGGGCGGCCCAGCGGGTGCACGGCGATCTCCACCTCGGCCAGACCCTGCGCGCGGCCGGCGGCTTCTGGTCGCTGATCGACTTCGAGGGCGAGCCGGCCCGGCCGCTGCGCGAGCGCCGCAGCCCGCAGCTCCCGGTCCGCGACATCGCCGGAATGCTCCGCTCCTTCGACTACGCGGCCCGCTCGCACCGCCCCTGGAACGACGCGTGGGCGGCCCGCTGCCGGACCGCCTACTGCGAGGGCTACGCCGAGGCCGCGGGCACCGACCCGCGCGGCGAACCGGAACTGCTGCGCGCGCACGAGACCGACAAGGCGGTGTACGAGGTGCTGTACGAGGCACGGCACCGGCCCGACTGGCTGCCGGTCCCGATGGCCGCGATCCACCGCCTCGCCGCCGCCGAGGACTGACGGAACGTTCCCGCACCGCGCACAGCTCTTCCC
>NZ_JBHJQP010000175.1:10758-16636 GCF_042262625.1 Streptomyces sp. NPDC056347
TTTTTGTTTATAAGAGACCGCCCCCCCCCCCCCCCACACACACACACCCTCCGAGGAGCCCGTCCCGTGACCGCCCGCAAGCCCGCCCGCACCGCGCCCTCGTCCTCCCCCGCCGCCGGAGCGCCCCGCACCGCGCCCGCCCGCACCGCACCCGCCCGGAAGACCGCGCCCGCCACCGCCGCCCGGACGGCCCGGGCCGAGCCGTCGCGCCCGCGCCGGGGCGGCACCCGGACCGCCCGCCCGCTGGACGGCGCCGACCGGGGGCGGCTGCTCGCCGGTGAGCACCACGCCCCGCACGGCCTGCTCGGCGCCCACCCGGTGCGCGGCGGGACGGGGGTGCGGGTGCTGCGCCCGTACGCCCGGTCGGTCACGGTGCTCGCGAAGGGCGTGCGGGTGCCGCTGCACGACGAGGGCGACGGCTTCTTCGCCGCACTGCTTCCGGCGGACACGCCGTTGGAGTACCGGCTGCTGATCGACTACCCGGACGCCTCCGTCGAGACGCACGACCCGTACCGCTTCCTGCCCGCGCTCGGCGAGCTGGACCTGCATCTGATCGGCGAGGGCCGGCACGAGGAGCTGTGGACGGCTCTCGGGGCCCGGACCATGGAGCACCAGGGGGTGACGGGCACCCGCTTCACCGTATGGGCGCCGAACGCGCGCGGCGTGCGGGTGGCGGGGGACTTCAACCACTGGGACGGCACCGCGTACCCGATGCGCTCGCTCGGCTCGAGCGGGGTGTGGGAGCTGTTCCTGCCCGGGGTCGGGGAGGGCGCGCTCTACAAGTTCGACGTCTGCCGCCCGGACGGTTCGCACACGCTGCGCGCCGACCCGATGGCCCGGCGCGCGGAGGTGCCGCCCGCCAACGCCTCGGTCGTGACGGCCTCGCACCATGTGTGGCAGGACCAGGAGTGGATGGCGCACCGCGGCGACGTCCCGGCGCACCGGGCGCCGATGTCGGTGTACGAGGTGCATCTGCCGTCCTGGCGGCCGGGGCTCGGCTACCGCCAGCTGGCCGCCCAGCTCCCGGCGTACGTACGGGCCCTGGGGTTCACCCATGTGGAGCTGATGCCGGTCGCCGAGCACCCCTTCGGCGGCTCCTGGGGCTATCAGGTCACCGGTTTCTACGCCCCGACCTCCCGCCTGGGCTCCCCCGACGACTTCCGCTTCCTGGTCGACTCGCTGCACCGGGCCGGGGTCGGGGTGATCGTCGACTGGGTGCCCGCGCACTTCCCGCGCGACGACTGGGCGCTGGCCGAGTTCGACGGCCGGCCGCTGTACGAGCACCCGGACCCGAAGCGGGCGGCGCATCCCGACTGGGGCACGCTGGAGTTCGACTACGGCCGCCGCGAGGTGCGCAACTTCCTTGTCTCCAACGCCACTTACTGGTGCGAGGAGTTCCATGTCGACGGGCTGCGGGTGGATGCGGTCGCCTCGATGCTCTACCTCGACTACTCGCGCGAGGACGGGCAGTGGACGCCCAACGAGCACGGTGGCCGGGAGAATCCGGACGCGGTCTCCTTCCTCCAGGAGATGAACGCCACCGTCTACCGGCGCAGTCCGGGGGTGGTGACGATCGCCGAGGAGTCCACCGCCTGGGACGGCGTCACCCGCGCCACCGACCTGGGCGGCCTGGGTTTCGGCCTGAAGTGGAACATGGGCTGGATGCACGACTCCCTGGAGTACATGACGAAGGAGCCGGTGCACCGCAAGTACCACCACGACGAGATGACGTTCTCGATGGTGTACGCGTACAGCGAGAACTACATCCTGCCGATCTCGCACGACGAGGTGGTGCACGGCAAGCGCGCGCTGGTCTCCAAGATGCCCGGCGACTGGTGGCAGCAGCGCGCCGGCCACCGGGCCTATCTCGGCTTCATGTGGGCCCACCCGGGCAAGCAACTCCTCTTCATGGGCCAGGAGTTCGCCCAGGGCGCGGAGTGGTCGGAGGGGCACGGACCGGACTGGTGGCTGCTCGACCCCTCGTACGCGGCCGAGAGCGACCACCGGGGGGTGCGCGCCCTGGTGGGCGACCTGAACCGGGTGTACGCCGAAACGCCCGCGCTCTGGCAGCTCGACACCGTCCCGGAAGGGTTCGCCTGGGTGGACGGCGGGGCGGCCGAGGACAACGTCTTCGCGTTCCTGCGACACGACGCGCACGGCTCGCCGCTGCTGGCCGTCAGCAACTTCTCCCCGGTGGTGCGGCACGGCTACCGCCTGGGGGTGCCGGAGGTGCCCGGGGACCGGGTGGCCTGGGCCGAGGTGCTCAACACCGACGACGCCCGGTACGGCGGGGGCGGCGTGCGCAACACGGGCCCGCTCAAGCCGGAACCGGTCCCGGCCCACGGCAGGAGCACCAGCGTCGCGCCGACGCTCCCGCCGCTGGCGACGGTGTGGCTGCGACCGGTGTGACTCAGCCGCCGCAGGTGGTGAACTCGGGCGCGGTCTTCGCCAGGTAGACGCTGGCGTGGCCCTGGTCGTCGCTGACCAGCGGGACGGTGACGGTGTCGTGCGCCTTCCACGGGTAGCCGTTGGCGTCGAAGGTCCAGTCACCGGTGACCTTGGTGGCGAGCTTCGACAGCGCCACCCAGCCGTACTGCTGCTGCGGGACGGTGATCGTCAGGCTGTTGCCCAGCGTCTCGCTCAGGTTGTACGTCACGCTGCCGGAGATGGTGAGGGAGACGCTCGTCTGGACGGGGCTCGCCGCCCCCGTGCCCAGGGTCGAGGTGAAGGACACCCCGAGCGTGCTGGACCATCCGCTGGTGGTGGTCAGCGTGAACGTCCACGGCACCGGGGCGCCGGTGCCGTTGTACCAGACGGGCGAGACGCACTCGACGGGCAGCGGCTCGGCGGGCGCCTGGGTGCCCTTCGTCCACGAGCAGGTGGTCGCGTCCTTCTGGCAGCGCTTGGAGGCGTACTCCACGGCGGCCGCGAAGGCGTCGTCCGCGGCGGCCGCGGGGACCTTCCACCGCTGGGCGGCGGTGCCGTTGCAGCCGTAGGTCTGCGTCCAGGCGTCGTTGTACTGGGCGTTCAGGACGATGTCGATGCAGCTGTTGTCACCGGCGTTGCGGATCATGAAGGTGTTGGCGACGCCGGTGACGGGCTGGAAGTACCAGCGCTGGGCGGCGGCCCCGGAACAGGACTGCTGCCGCAGCGGCAGACCGGTCGCCACGCACTTGCCGGTGAAGTCGTTGGCCAGGGTGAACGACCCGTCGGCCTGCTTGTTGGCGGTCCACTGCTGGTGGTAGCCGGGCGCGGAGTTGGTGACGATGTACACGCCGTCCCCGGTGTTGCCGTTCTGCACGTCCAGGTTGCGGTTGTTGCTGCCGGAGGTGAGCGTCAGCCCGGCGAGGCCGGACGTCTCGGCCGCCCGTGCCGGTCCGGCCGCCTGCACGGTCAGGCCGAGTACGACGGCCAGCGCGGCCACGAGGGCGGCCAGCACCCTGGGTACGGCGCCGATTGCGCGTGAATTCACGACTGTTCCCCCTGTGTGATCATCGGATCGCGTGGAGTGATGCCGCCGGTCACTCTAGTGCGGCCGCGCCCGGCGGTCGGGCGTTGCGCACAATTGCGTCCCGGCCCCGCCGTTCACCGGGAGGAGCCCGGGAGGAAACTGTGAGGAATCCGGGAGGAACAGGGCGCTGTGATGGGAACCGGCTGTGGCTGAGGGCTTGATCGATGTGGTGATCGCGGACGACCAGGAGCTGGTGCGCACCGGGTTCGAGATGATTCTGGACGCCCAGCCCGGAATCCGGGTGGTGGGCGTGGCCGGTGACGGCGCCGAGTGCGTCGAGCTGGCGCGGCGGCTGCGCCCGGACGTGGTGCTGGCCGATGTCCGGATGCCGCGCCTGGACGGCCTGGAGGTCACGCGCGTGCTGGCGGGCCCGGACGCCGATCCGCGGATGAACGTGGTGGTGATCACGACGTTCGACCAGGACGACTACGTGCGCGACGCGCTGCGGTTCGGCGCGTGCGGCTTCCTGCTCAAGGACGCCACTCCCGCGCTGCTGGTGGAGGCGGTACGGGCCGCCTCACGCGGTGACGCGCTGGTGTCGCCGGCGGTGACGGTGCGCCTGCTGCGTCGGCTGGGCGCCCGGCCGGGGACGGGCCGCGGCCGGGCGGGGACGGCGGAGGCGGCGGGGCTGAGCAGCCGGGAGGTGGAGATCGTGCGGCTCGTCGCGGTCGGCCGCACCAATCAGGAGATCTGCGACGAGCTGTTCCTGTCCCTGTCGTCGGTGAAAACGTACCTGGGCCGCATCCAGACCAAGCTCGGCGTACGGAACCGGGTCGAGGCGGCGGCCTGGGCGTGGGAGCACGGCATGGTCACGTCCCGCTCGTGACCGCGGCCGGACGCCGTCATTCGGAAGGCAGGGCCAAAGGCTGTCCCGTGATCCCTGACGGGCGCGCGCGACGACAGTTGCGGCACCCGGCCGTGCGCTCGTCCACCGGGGATCACGGAGCGGCCCTCAGACCGGGTGGCGGGGCAGCGCGGCGGAGACCTGCCAGTACCCGGTGCCGGTGGGCCCGGCCCGGAACGTGCCGTCCAGGGCTTCGACGCGCTCCCGCAGGCCGACGAGGCCCAGGCCGCCGTGGCCTCCGGCCGGACGGGCGGGCCGGTGGCGGGGGGCGGGGTTGGTGACCGTGACGTACAGCCAGTCGTCGTCGGCGTCCAGGTGGACGGTGGCGTGTTCACCGGGGGCGTGGCGGCGGATGTTGGTGAGGGCTTCCTGCACGACCCGGTAGGCGGAGGTCTCGACCTCGGGGCTGAAGCGGGTGCCGCGGGCGGCGGCGGTGACCTCCAGCCGGAGGGGCGGACCGTCGGGGTCGTTGCGGGTGAACTCGGCGGCCAGTTCGCCGAGTTCGGCCGGCAGGTCGCCGGGGCGCAGGGGGATGTGGTCGTCCTCGCGCAGGACCCGGACCAGTCGGCGCATGGACTCCAGGGTCTCGGTACCGGCGAGGGCGATCGCCTCCAGGATCGGTTCGACCTTGTCGGGGGCGGTGGCGTGGATGGTGCGGGCCGCGTTGGCCTGGACGATGATGCCGGTCATGTGATGGGCGACCAGGTCGTGCAGGTCACGGGCGAGCACGAGCCGTTCGGCATGGCGGACGTCCTGCACGGCGCGTCGACGATGGCCCTCCTGGGCCCGGAGAGTGGTGCCGAGGATCACACAGACGGTCAGGGCGACGGTGATCACGTAGACGGCGCCCACGGCGGTGTCCGGGTTCCGGCCGCGCAGCGGCAGTACGAGCAGCGCGACGACCAGGGCGGCGACGATCCAGCCCGCCGTCCGGGCGGGACCGACCTGGGCGAGGACCCGGATGACCAGTGCCAGCAGCGCCATCATCTCCAGGAAGCCCCAGCCGGCCCAGCTCTGCGGGAAGAAGAGGCAGGCACAGCTGAGGGCCAGGGACATGGCGGCCACGAACGCGGCCCGCCGGGTGAGGGAGGGCAGCCGGCGGTTGTCGGGCAGCGCCAGGGCGGCGGCCAGTGGTCCCGTGATGAACACCGGAATCCAGCTGGTCGCGGCGGTCTGCGTCGGCGGGTGCCGCAGGAAGAGCACCGCGAAGTCCGCGAAGCAGGTCAGGGCCAGCGCGACGAGCACGCCCGCCCGGATCAGGCGCACCGCGGCCGGCGAGAACGGAAGTGTCGGGTCCACCTGCTCAGCCTAGGAGCCGGTTCCGACCGGAGGCTGTCGGCCGATCGGCCGACAACCCGTGTCACGGACCGTGCTCCGGGCTGACGTCGCAGGCCGCCACGGCGCTGAAGGATGGGTGGCGGGGGGGGGGGGGGGCCCCCCCCCCCCCCCCCCCCCCCCCCCCCCCCCACAACACAAAACAAACCCCCCACCACCCCCCCCCGAAGAGGGTGGGGGGAGAGTTG
>NZ_JBHJQP010000176.1:0-16480 GCF_042262625.1 Streptomyces sp. NPDC056347
GGGAAGTGCCGGGGGATTCTCGTCGTTCTGGGGCGGGGCCGAGGCGGTGGGTGTCAGAGCGTGCCGAGCTTGATGATCGACAGCAATGCGATCAGCTGGATCGCGGAGGCGCCCAGTGCCTTCGGCCACGGCAGGTCGTGGGATTTGCTCACCATCGAGGTGAAGAGCGCGGCCGAGGCCAGCCAGGTGACCCAGCCGAGAATCTGGACCAGGGAGTTCTCGCCGCCGAGGAAGACCGCGAATATCAGGCGCGGCGCGTCCGTGATCGACATGATCAGCATCGACAGGCCCACGGTCGGCTGCCAGGACCCGTCGCCGCCCAGCTGGCGGGCGAGCGTGTGCGTGACCGCGCCCAGGACGAGGCCGCCGATGACGAAGCCGACGCCCGTGATGATCACGTAGGGCACCGCGGTGGAGATCGTCGCGTGGATCGCGTCGTCGCGGGCCTGGTCGAAGCCGAAGAGCGCGAGCAGCCCGTACAGGAAGGTGACGATCAGCGCCGGGCCCCAGACGGGGTAGTCGCGCATCTGCCAGAACGTCGGTCCCGGGCGGAGCACGATGCCGCTGAGCAGGTCCTTCCACGGCAGCCGGGGGCCCGCGGGCTGGGCCGGTGCCTGACCGGCCTGGTAGGTGTCGCCGGGGCCGTACGGCTCCTCGTCTATGCGGAACGCCTGGGTGTGGCCGGGGGAGTTGGCGTACGGGTCGCCCGGCTGGGGGGAGCCATGGGGGTTCTGCGGGTTCTGGGGGTGCTGGGGCTGCTGGTACGGGTCGCCGAAGTACTCCGGCTCGCCGTGGCCGCCTCCGTGGCCGCCGCTGTGCCCGCCTCCGTGCCCGTAGCCGCCCTGGCCGCCGCCGTTGCCGTAGCCGCCGTTGTTGTACGGGGGCGGGGCCGCGTTGCCCCCTGCCGGGGGCCATGACTGCTGACCGTACGGCGGTGGTGCCTGAGTGCCGTACGGCTGCTGCCGCGGTTGCTGTTGCGCTTGCTGCGGGGTGCGGTTGTCCCGGCCGCGTCCGATCCTGAATCCAGCCACGTCACCGAACGTACCTGGTACGGGCCGGTGCGGTCAGAGGGCCTGGGGTGCGGGCCCCCCATTGCGGCCGAGCTGTGACATCCCTTAGGGGAACCCCCGGGGTCCGCCCCCGGGCGGAAACGGCAGCAGCGGCCGGTCCCGCCCCCGAGGCGGATCCGGCCGCTGCTGACGCGCGGGCTGTACGGACTACTTCACCGGCTCCGGCTCTGGCGCGTCCTCCGCCTCGGCCTCCCCGGCGGGGTCGGCCGGGGTCTTGACCGAGTCCAGCAGCAGCTGCGAGACATCGACGACCTGGACGGACTCCTTGGCCTTGCCGTCGTTCTTCTTGCCGTTGACCGAGTCGGTCAGCATGACCAGGCAGAACGGGCAGGCCGTGGAGACGATGTCCGGGTTCAGCGAGAGGGCCTCGTCGACGCGCTCGTTGTTGATGCGCTTGCCGATCCGCTCCTCCATCCACATCCGGGCGCCGCCGGCGCCGCAGCAGAAGCCCCGCTCCTTGTGGCGGTGCATCTCCTGCTGGCGCAGACCGGGGACCTTGTCCATGATCTCGCGCGGCGGGGTGTAGATCTTGTTGTGACGGCCCAGGTAGCACGGGTCGTGGTACGTGATCAGGCCCTCGACCGGGGTCACCGGGACCAGCCTGCCCTCGTCGATGAGGTGCTGGAGCAGCTGGGTGTGGTGGATGACCTCGTACTCGCCGCCGAGCTGCGGGTACTCGTTGGCGATGGTGTTGAAGCAGTGCGGGCAGGTCGCGACGATCTTCTTGGCCGACCTGGCCTTCTTCGTGGAGTCGTCCTCGTCATCCTCGCCGAACGCCATGTTCAGCATCGCGACGTTCTCCTGGCCGAGCTGCTGGAACAGCGGCTCGTTGCCCAGGCGGCGGGCGGAGTCACCGGTGCACTTCTCGTCGCCGCCCATGATTGCGAACTTGACGCCCGCGATGTGCAGCAGTTCCGCGAAGGCCTTGGTGGTCTTCTTCGCCCGGTCCTCCAGGGCGCCCGCGCAGCCGACCCAGTAGAGGTAGTCGACCTCGGTGAGGTCCTCGACGTCCTTGCCGACGATCGGGACCTCGAAGTCGACCTCCTTGGTCCACTCGACGCGCTGCTTCTTGGCCAGCCCCCAGGGGTTGCCCTTCTTCTCCAGGTTCTTGAGCATCGTGCCCGCCTCGGACGGGAACGCGGACTCGATCATCACCTGGTAGCGGCGCATGTCGACGATGTGGTCGATGTGCTCGATGTCTACCGGGCACTGCTCGACGCAGGCGCCGCAGGTGGTGCAGGACCACAGGACGTCCGGGTCGATGACCCCGTTCTCCTCGACGGTGCCGATCAGCGGACGCTCGGCCTCGGCGAGGGCCGCGGCCGGTACGTCCTTGAGCTGCTCCTCGGACGCCTTCTCCTCGCCCTCCATGGTCTTGCCGCCGCCGGCCAGCAGGTACGGGGCCTTGGCGTGCGCGTGGTCGCGCAGCGACATGATCAGGAGCTTGGGGGAGAGCGGCTTGCCGGTGTTCCAGGCGGGGCACTGCGACTGGCAGCGGCCGCACTCGGTGCAGGTGGAGAAGTCGAGGATGCCCTTCCAGGAGAACTGCTCGACCTGCGAGACACCGAAGACGGCGTCGTCGGCCGGGTCCTCCCAGTCGATCTCCTTGCCGCCCGAGGTCATCGGCTGGAGCGCGCCGAGCGCGGTCGCGCCGTCCGCGTTCCGCTTGAACCAGATGTTCGGGAAGCCGAGGAAGCGGTGCCAGGCGACACCCATGTTGGTGTTGAGCGAGACGGTGATCATCCAGATCAGCGAGACGCCGATCTTGATCATCGCGACGAAGTAGATGAGGTTCTGCAGTGTGCCCGTCGCCAGCCCCTTGAAGGCGAGCACCAGCGGGTACGAGACGAAGTACGACGCCTCGTAGCCCTCCACGTGGTGGATCGCGCCCTCCAGACCGCGCAGGGTCAGGATCGCGAGGCCGATGGTGAGGATGACGTACTCGACGAAGTACGCCTGCCAGGCCTTGGAGCCCGCGAAGCGGGACTTGCGGCCGGCCCGGGAGGGCAGGTTCAGCAGCCGGATCGCGATCAGTACGAGGATGCCGACCGTCGTCATCAGGCCGATGAACTCGGTGTACATCTCGAACGGGGCCCAGTTGCCGATGATCGGCAGGACCCAGTCGGCCTGGAAGAGCTGCCCGTACGCCTGGACCAGGGTCGGCGGCAGGGTCAGGAAGCCGATGGCGACGAACCAGTGCGCGAAGCCGACGATCCCCCACCGGTTCATCCGGGTGTGGCCGAGGAACTCCCTGACCAGGGTGATCGTTCGCTCTTTGGGATGATCGGTGCGGCTGCCTGCCGGGACCGGTTGGCCGAGCCTGACGAACCGGTAGATCTGCGCGACGGCTCGGGCGATGAGCGCAACGGCGACGACAGTCAGCACCAGCGACACGATGATCGCGGCGAGTTGCATTTGGGGGCTCCTCGGGCCTGCGAGGGTGGGACCCAGTGTCGATGAGCGAATACTGGGACAATCTGCGATTACTAAGCAGTAACTTAATCAGTCTGTGCTGACACTACCCACTTCTTCCGCCGCTCTGTAGCCGGACAGGCGGTGATCTGTGTCGCTCACCCGCGCCCGGCGGCGCCGGGCGCGTTCGCGGAGTGCCCCGTGCAGCCGCATCCGCACGGCGCGCACCAGGATGGCCAGGTCCATGCCCGCCCAGTGGTGCTCCGCGTAGTGCTGGTCCAGCAGGGCCGGCTCGTCCCATGGCATCCCGGAACGCGAGCGGACCTGGGCCAGGCCGGTGAGGCCCGGTCGCAGTTCCTGCCGCCAGTCTCTCGCGGCGGCGGGGCGCCGGTGGTCGGCGGGGTCCGCCGGGCGGGGCGGCAGGGGCTCCGGGCCGACCAGCGAGAGGTCGCCCCGTACGACGTGCGGAAGCCGGGAGAGCGCGTCCAGGCCGAGCCGCCGGGTACGCAGCGAGCGCAGCACGAAGACCCGGCCGCCCGGGCCGACGCGGAGCGAGCGGTCCAGTACGCCGCCCGGGGGCCGCCGTGCCGCCAGGGCGAGGGCGCCGGCGGCGAGCAGCGGGGCGGCCAGGGCCAGCAGGGCCGAGCCGAGGATCAGGTCCAGGGCGCGCTTGGCGTCGGGGAGGGCCCACGGGTTCGCTCCGGACCCGTCCGGCGCCTCCGTCCCCGTCCCCGCGCCTGCCCCCGGCCCCGTCCCCGTGTCCGTCCCCTTCTTCTTGTTCCACGTCCGTGTCTTCATCGGTCCCGCCTGCCAGTTTTGTATGGATTGCGGCATTTTGTGACAGAACGATCCCATGGGGCGATGATGAGAAGGGGCAGTGTTGCGGGGTGAGGGGGTGTTGCGCGCCCGGGCGGGCTGGATGGCGCGAGACATGTGCACGATAGTTGAGTCCACCCGACTCAGGTCTGTTGACAGTGAGACGGGCGTCATGCATCCTTGAGTCAGTTCCGCTCAAGTAGTCAAGTTGGAGGAATCGAAATGGCACGTGCGGTCGGCATCGACCTGGGCACGACTAACTCCGTCGTCAGCGTTCTCGAAGGCGGCGAGCCCACCGTCATCACCAACGCAGAGGGCGCCAGGACCACGCCGTCCGTCGTCGCTTTCGCGAAGAACGGCGAGGTGCTGGTCGGCGAGGTCGCCAAGCGCCAGGCTGTGACCAACGTCGACAGGACGATCCGTTCCGTCAAGCGCCACATGGGCACTGACTGGAAGATCGACCTGGACGGCAAGAGCTTCAACCCGCAGCAGATGAGCGCCTTCATCCTGCAGAAGCTGAAGCGCGACGCCGAGGCGTACCTCGGGGAGAAGGTGACCGACGCGGTCATCACCGTTCCCGCGTACTTCAACGACTCGGAGCGTCAGGCCACCAAGGAGGCCGGCGAGATCGCGGGCCTGAACGTCCTGCGCATCGTCAACGAGCCGACCGCCGCCGCCCTGGCGTACGGGCTCGACAAGGACGACCAGACGATCCTGGTCTTCGACCTCGGTGGCGGCACCTTCGACGTGTCGCTCCTGGAGATCGGTGACGGCGTCGTCGAGGTGAAGGCCACCAACGGTGACAACCACCTCGGTGGTGACGACTGGGACCAGCGCGTCGTCGACTACCTGGTGAAGCAGTTCGCCAACGGGCACGGCGTGGACTTGTCCAAGGACAAGATGGCTCTCCAGCGTCTCCGCGAGGCCGCGGAGAAGGCGAAGATCGAGCTGTCGTCCTCGACCGAGACCACGATCAACCTGCCCTACATCACGGCGTCCGCCGAGGGCCCGCTGCACCTGGACGAGAAGCTCACGCGCTCGCAGTTCCAGCAGCTGACCGCGGACCTGCTGGAGCGGTGCAAGACCCCGTTCCACAACGTCGTCAAGGACGCGGGCATCCAGCTCTCCGAGATCGACCACGTCGTTCTCGTCGGTGGCTCCACCCGTATGCCGGCCGTCGCCGAGCTCGTCAAGGAGCTGACCGGTGGCCAGGAGGCCAACAAGGGTGTGAACCCGGACGAGGTCGTCGCCATCGGCGCCTCGCTCCAGGCCGGTGTCCTCAAGGGCGAGGTCAAGGACGTCCTGCTCCTCGACGTCACCCCGCTGTCCCTCGGCATCGAGACCAAGGGCGGCATCATGACCAAGCTCATCGAGCGCAACACCACGATCCCGACCAAGCGCTCCGAGATCTTCACGACGGCCGAGGACAACCAGCCGTCCGTGCAGATCCAGGTCTACCAGGGCGAGCGCGAGATCGCGGCGTACAACAAGAAGCTCGGCATGTTCGAGCTGACCGGTCTTCCGCCGGCCCCGCGCGGTGTCCCGCAGATCGAGGTCGCCTTCGACATCGACGCGAACGGCATCATGCACGTCGCCGCGAAGGACCTCGGTACGGGCAAGGAGCAGAAGATGACCGTCACCGGCGGCTCCTCGCTGCCGAAGGACGAGGTCAACCGGATGCGTGAGGAGGCCGAGCAGTACGCGGAGGAGGACCACCGCCGCCGCGAGGCCGCCGAGTCGCGCAACCAGGGCGAGCAGCTCGTCTACCAGACGGAGAAGTTCCTCAAGGACAACGAGGACAAGGTCCCCGGCGACGTGAAGACGGAGGTGGAGACCGCGCTCACCGAGCTGAAGGAGAAGCTCAAGGGCGAGGACACCGCCGAGATCCGTACCGCCACCGAGAAGGTCGCGGCCGTCTCCCAGAAGCTCGGCCAGGCGATGTACGCCAACGCCCAGGGCGAGGGTGCTCCGCAGGGCGAGGGTGCCCAGCAGGCCAAGGCCGACGACGATGTCGTCGACGCCGAGATCGTGGATGACGAGAAGGACGCCAAGGGCGGTGCGGTGTGACCGAGGAGACTCCGGGTTTCGAGGAGAAGCCCGACGTCCCCTCCGGCGCCACCCCTGAAGGAGCCGAGCCGAAGGACGCCGCCCCCTCTTCGGAGGAGGAGGCGTCCCCGGCCGGGGACGGAGTGCAGACAGTCGGCCTGACGGCCCAGCTGGACCAGGTCCGCTCCGCGCTCAACGAGCGCACGGGCGACCTCCAGCGGCTCCAGGCCGAGTACCAGAACTACCGCCGCCGCGTCGAGCGGGACCGCGCCACGGTCAAGGAGGTCGCTGTGGCGGGCCTCCTGTCCGAGCTGCTTCCGGTGCTCGACGACGTCGGCCGCGCCCGGGACCACGGCGAGCTGGTGGGCGGGTTCAAGTCGGTGGCCGAGTCCTTGGAGACGATCGTCGCCAAGCTGGGCCTCCAGCAGTTCGGCAAGGAGGGCGAGCCCTTCGACCCGACGATCCACGAGGCCCTGATGCACTCGTACGCGCCGGACGTCACGGAGACGACCTGCGTGGCGATCCTGCAGCCGGGGTATCGGATCGGCGAGCGCACCATCCGCCCCGCGCGGGTGGCGGTGGCCGAGCCCCAGCCGGGGGCGACCCCGGCGGCCGCCAAGGAAGAGAAGGCAACCGACGAGGAGAGCGGTGGCACCGAGGAGGTCTGACATTCCGTCCGACCACCCCGGGGCCCACCGCCCGGCCATGCGACCGGCCCACGCGCCGGCCGCATGGCCGATCGTCCGGAAGGAGGGACGTCGATGAGCACGAAGGACTTCGTCGAGAAGGACTACTACAAGGTCCTCGGCGTCCCCAAGGACGCCACCGACGCCGAGATCAAGAAGGCGTACCGGAAGCTCGCGCGCGAGTTCCACCCGGACGCCAACAAGGGCGACGACAAGGCGGAGGAGCGCTTCAAGGAGATCTCCGAGGCGAACGACGTCCTCGGCGACAGCAAGAAGCGCAAGGAGTACGACGAGGCGCGCGCCCTCTTCGGCAACGGCGGCTTCCGGGCCGGTCCCGGCGGCGCGGGAGGCAATTTCAACTTCGACCTGGGCGACCTCTTCGGGGGCGGTCAGGGCGGCGGCCAGGGCGGTGCCGGCGGCTTCGGCGGCGGCGGCGGTCTGGGCGATGTCTTCGGCGGCCTGTTCAACCGGGGCGGTACGGGGACGCGGGTGCAGCCGCGCCGCGGCCAGGACATCGAGTCCGAGGTGACGCTCAGCTTCACCGAGGCGGTCGACGGGGCCACCGTCCCGTTGCGGATGTCCAGCCAGGCGCCCTGCAAGGCGTGTTCCGGCACCGGTGACAAGAACGGCACCCCCAGGGTCTGCCAGACCTGTCTCGGCACCGGCCAGGTCTCGCGCGGCTCCGGCGGCGGCTTCTCGCTCACCGACCCCTGCGTGGACTGCAAGGGCCGGGGCCTCATCGCCCAGGACCCGTGCGACGTCTGCAAGGGCTCCGGTCGGGCCAAGTCCTCCCGGACCATGCAGGTCAGGATTCCGGCGGGCGTGTCGGACGGCCAGCGGATCCGGCTGCGCGGCAAGGGCGGCCCCGGCGAGCGCGGCGGCCCGGCCGGTGACCTGTACGTCGTGGTCCACGTCGACGCCCACCCGGTCTTCGGCCGCAAGGGCGACAACCTCACGGTCACCGTCCCCGTCGACTTCACGGAGGCGGCGCTCGGCGGCGAGGTGAAGGTGCCCACGCTCGGCGGCCCCCCGGTCACCCTGAAGCTGCCCGCGGGCACGCCCAACGGGCGCACGATGCGCGCCCGCGGCAAGGGCGCCGTACGCAAGGACGGCACCCGGGGCGACCTGCTGGTCACCGTCGAGGTGGCGGTGCCCAAGGACCTCGGCGACGAGGCCCGCGAGGCACTGGAGGCCTACCGCAAGGCGACCGCGGGCCACGACCCGCGGGCAGAACTGTTCCAGGCCGCGAAGGGAGCTTGAGGTGGACGGCCGACGACGCAATCCGTACGAACTGACCGATGAGACACCGGTGTACGTGATCTCGATCGCGGCCCAGCTCTCGGGACTCCATCCGCAGACCCTCCGCCAGTACGACCGCCTCGGCCTGGTCTCGCCCGACCGCACGGCCGGGCGCGGCAGGCGCTACTCGGCCCGCGACATCGAGCTGCTGCGCACGGTGCAGCAGCTGTCGCAGGACGAGGGGATCAACCTCGCCGGCATCAAGCGCATCATCGAGCTGGAGAACCAGGTCGCCGCGCTCCAGCAGCGCGTCGCCGAGCTCTCGGCGGCCGTGGACGGCGCGGCGCAGGCGATGCAGCAGCGCGAGGCCCAGGTGCACGCCTCGTACCGGCGCGATCTGGTGCCGTATCAGGACGTGCAGCAGGCAAGCGCGTTGGTGGTCTGGCGGCCCAAGCGGCCGAAGGGCTGAGACGGGGCCGTACACGGCGAAGAAGGGCCGGAAGCCGACCTTGCGGGGCGGGTTTCCGGTCCTTCGGCGTGTACGGGGCGTCTGGTGGCGTCGTCCGGGCCGAGGGGGCGTGCGGGGCGGCCGCCTGGTCGCCCGTGACCGTCCGGGGGCGCGCGGGGTGCGTCCGAGGTCCGTTCGAGGTCCGTCCGGCGGTGCGGCCGGGGGCGTCCGGGGTTCGTCCGGCGGTCCGTCCGGGGTCAGGAGTCCTCTTCGAGGATGCCCGAGCGGGCTATCAGATAGCCGAGCTGGGCCCGGCTGTTGCTGCCGAGTGCGGCGGCGAGCTTGGCGACATGGGCGCGGCAGGTGCGGACGTTCATGCCGAGCCGGCGGGCTATCGAGTCGTCCACATGGCCCTCCACCAGCAGCTGGGCGATGGACCGCTGGACCCCGCTGATGCCGAGCGAGGTCGGCTCGTACTTGACCTCCTCGCGCAGCGGCGCCGCCCTGGTCCAGAGCTGCTCGAACACGTTGACCAGGTACTGCACGAGTCCGGGGTTGCGGAGCTCCAGGGCGATCTGGTCGTCGTCGCTGGCGGGTATGAACGCGACGGTCCGGTCGAACACGATGAGGCGGCCGATGAGCTCCTCCAGCGTGCGTATCTCCACGTTGTCGTCGGCCATGCGTTCCGCGTACGCGAGTGTGCTGGGGCTGTGGCGCGCGGTGTGCTGGTAGAGGGTGCGCATGCTGACGCCGCGGTGGATGACGGACAGGCCGCGCTCCAGCGGCTTGCTGAGGCGGTCCTCGCTCCGTCCGCCGCCGGGCTGGACGGTGAGCACCTCGGTGCGGCACTCTGCGGTGGCGAGGTCCAGGGCCGCGTCGATCCGGTTCACGCCTTCCAGCACGGTGATGGCGTGGGCGGTGGGCGGCCCCACGGTGCTGATGTCCATGAACGGCTCGAACGATTCCGTCAGCTCGACCGAGTGCCGGCGCCGCTCCAGGATCTCGCGCTCGACGGGATGCAGATGTTGTGCGAGGGCGGTGGACGGCGGAACGGGCCGGAGCCAGGCCGGGTCGTCCGGATCGGGATGAAGCAGCGCGAACTCCATCAGGCAAGGAGCCGGTTCCACTTCGACGCGGGCGATGCGTCCCAGCCGCAAAGCGCTGGCGTAAAGGCGTGATCCCGCGTCGCACAGTTCGGTGATCCCGTGAGAATGTGTCGGCTTTGTGTTCCTTGTGGTCATATCGTCACCCCCCAGGTTCCTGAACATGCAAGAACATGATGCATCTACGCGGTGGTGCTCGCGTGCCCAGGTGAGACATCGTCTTAGGTGCGGGGGAGAAGAATCCACAAGTGAGGACGAAGCCGACTATGTATAAGCGAATGCATCGCTCGGCGCTTGCCGTCTCGTTCGTCGCGGCCCTGGGCATCGGGCTGCTGGGCGGCAGCGACATTGGCTGGAGCGAGGACGGTGTCGCCGCCGGCGACATCGGGTGGACCGTCCAGGCGACCGACATCGGCTGGGGCACGCCCGCGACGTCGTCCGACATCGGCTGGGTCGCGCCTGCCACGTCGTCCGACATCGGCTGGGTCGCGCCTGCCACGTCGTCCGACATCGGCTGGGTCACGCCCGCGAAGTCGTCCGACATCGGCTGGATCTCCCCCGCCGGTACCGGCTCCGTCACGGCCCGCACGAGCGCATGACCATCCCGCCGGACGACCGGACCTTCCGGCGAGAGATGGCCACCGCCTACCGATCGGGCTGGCACTTCATCGATCTCGTCACTGCCGTCCCCCACCGCGGCGACTCGTTGATGGTCACTCTGTTCGGCGACCCGATCGTTGTCGCACGCGAAGAAGACGACGAAGTACGTGCCTACCGATGCCTCCGCAAGCCGCGTGGAGCTCCGCAGCCCGTCCGCTGCGCGATCCGGTACGACATGATCTTCGTGAACCTCGACCGGCGTGACCACCAGCTGTTCGAGCCAGAGACTATTTCCGCCACCCCCCGCAGTGCCTGAGCGATCCCCCGTCGTTCCATGTCGCTCAGTCACTCCCCCACACAACGGCGCCATCGTGACCTGAACACGATGGCGCCGTTGTGCTTTTCCCGGACGGTCCCCCGGGCGCCCGGGCCGGTCAGGCCCTGCCGAGCGCCCGGTCCACGGCGATCTCTATGACGATCCGCTCCGGGTTCGGCCGCGGCGTGCGCCCGTAGCGTTCCGTGTAGCGGCGTACCGCCTCGGCCACCGCTTCCGGCTCCGTGCGCACCGTCGCGCGCCCCTCCAGTGTCGCCCAGTGGCGTCCGTCGATCTGGCAGACCGCGACCCGCGCCCCGTCCGGGCCCGCGGCCAGGACGTTGCGGGCCTTGCGGGTGTTCCTGCCGGTGATGATCCGCGCCAGCCCCGCCTCGGGGTCGTACGTCACGCCCACCGGCACCACGTGCGGAGTGCCGTCGGGGCGGGGTGTGGTCAGGGTGCACACATGCCGCGCGCGCCAGAAGGCGAGGTACTCGGGGCCGGGGTTCGTCACGTCGACTGCCATGGCTCCAGACCTTAGAGCCTCGCTCCGTGAAGGGGTCGCGGGCCCCGGTCTGCGGTGGCGGGGGGCCGGTGCGGCCGGTTCACTCGAAGCAGCGGACTGCGCCCCGCACCGGTCGTGGAGAGTTCCCGGCAGAGAGTTGAGTGGAGTGGACTCAAGATTGTCTTGAGTGGGATAGACTCAACTTTACGCACTTCGGTCGAGTCAGGAGGAGAGAGCGCACGTGGACGCCGAGCTGACCAACAAGAGCCGGGACGCCCTCAACGCGGCCACCAGCAGGGCCGTGAAGGACGGGCACCCCGATCTGACCCCCGGGCACCTGCTGCTCGCGCTGCTCGCGGGCGAGGACAACGCGAACATCATCGATCTGCTCGCCGCCGTGGACGCCGACCAGATCGCCGTGCGGGCCGAGACCGAGCGGCTGTTGGGCTCGCTGCCCAGCGTCACGGGGTCGACGGTCGCCCCGCCGCAGCCCAACCGTGAGCTGCTCGCCGTCGTCACGGACGCGGCGGAGCGGGCGCGGGAGCTGGGCGACGACTACGTCTCCACCGAGCACCTGCTGATCGGCATCGCGGCCAAGGGCGGCCGCGCCGGTGAGATCCTTGCCGGTCAGGGGGCCAGTGCGAAGAAGCTGCTGAACGCGTTCGAGACGACCAGGGGAGGACGACGGGTGACCACACCCGACCCGGAGGGCCAGTACAAGGCGCTGGAGAAGTTCGGTACGGACTTCACCGCCGCCGCGCGCGAGGGAAAGCTCGACCCGGTCATCGGGCGGGACCAGGAGATCCGCCGGGTCGTCCAGGTGCTGTCGCGCCGCACGAAGAACAACCCGGTGCTCATCGGTGAGCCGGGCGTCGGCAAGACGGCCGTCGTCGAGGGCCTCGCCCAGCGCATCGTCAAGGGCGACGTCCCCGAGTCCCTGCGCAACAAGCGGCTGGTCTCGCTCGACCTCGGCGCGATGGTCGCCGGCGCGAAGTACCGCGGCGAGTTCGAGGAGCGGCTGAAGACCGTCCTCTCCGAGATCAAGGAGAGCGACGGCCAGATCATCACGTTCATCGACGAGCTGCACACCGTCGTCGGCGCGGGCGCCGGCGGGGACTCCGCCATGGACGCGGGCAACATGCTCAAGCCGATGCTGGCCCGCGGCGAGCTGCGCATGGTCGGCGCGACGACGCTCGACGAGTACCGCGAGCGGATCGAGAAGGACCCGGCCCTCGAGCGCCGCTTCCAGCAGGTGCTGGTGGCCGAGCCGAGCGTCGAGGACACCATCGCGATCCTGCGCGGGCTCAAGGGCCGCTACGAGGCCCACCACAAGGTCTCCATCGCGGACTCCGCGCTGGTGGCCGCCGCGACCCTCTCGGACCGCTACATCACCTCCCGTTTCCTCCCCGACAAGGCGATCGACCTGGTCGACGAGGCGGCGTCCCGGCTCCGGATGGAGATCGACTCCTCGCCGGTCGAGATCGACGAGCTCCAGCGTGCCGTCGACCGCCTGCACATGGAGGAGCTGGCGCTCAGGAACGAGACCGACCCCGCCTCCCGGGAGCGCCTGGAGCGGCTCCGCCGCGACCTCGCCGACAAGGAGGAGGAGCTGCGCGGCCTCAACGCCCGCTGGGAGAAGGAGAAGCAGGGCCTCAACCGTGTCGGTGAGCTGAAGGAGCGCCTCGACGAGCTGCGCGGCCAGGCCGAACGCGCCCAGCGCGACGGCGACTTCGACTCCGCGTCCAAGCTGCTGTACGGGGAGATCCCGGGCGTGGAGCGGGAGTTGGCGGAGGCGTCCGAGGCGGAGCAGGAGGCCGCCAGGGACACCATGGTCAAGGACGAGGTCGGCCCGGACGACATCGCCGACGTCGTCGGCTCCTGGACCGGCATCCCCGCCGGGCGGCTGCTGGAGGGCGAGACCCAGAAGCTGCTGCGCATGGAGGACGAGCTCGGCAGGCGGCTCATCGGGCAGGGCGAGGCCGTGCGCGCGGTGTCGGACGCGGTACGCCGCACCCGCGCCGGGATCGCCGACCCCGACCGGCCCACCGGCTCGTTCCTCTTCCTCGGCCCGACCGGCGTCGGCAAGACCGAGCTGGCGAAGGCGCTCGCCGACTTCCTCTTCGACGACGAGCGGGCCATGGTCCGCATCGACATGAGCGAGTACGGCGAGAAGCACAGCGTGGCGCGGCTGGTCGGCGCCCCGCCCGGATACGTCGGTTACGAGGAGGGCGGCCAACTCACCGAGGCCGTCCGCCGCCGCCCGTACAGCGTCGTGCTGCTGGACGAGGTGGAGAAGGCCCACCCCGAGGTCTTCGACATCCTGCTCCAGGTGCTCGACGACGGCCGACTCACCGACGGCCAGGGGCGCACGGTCGACTTCCGCAACACCATCCTGATCCTGACCTCCAACCTCGGCAGCCAGTTCCTGGTCGACCCGCTGACCAAGCCCGAGGAGAAGCGGGCCCAGGTCCTGGACGTCGTACGGGCCTCGTTCAAGCCGGAGTTCCTCAACCGGCTGGACGACCTGGTGGTCTTCTCGGCGCTCTCCGGCGACGAGCTGGCCCATATCGCCCAGCTCCAGATCGGCCGGCTCGCGAAGCGGCTGGCCGACCGCCGGCTCACCCTCGACGTCACCCCCGAGGCCCTGGCCTGGCTGGCCGAGGAGGGCAACGACCCGGCGTACGGCGCCCGGCCGCTGCGCCGCCTCATCCAGACGGCGATCGGCGACCGGCTGGCGAAGGAGATCCTCGCCGGTGAGGTCAAGGACGGGGACACCGTGCGCGTCGACCGGGTCGGCGACGGCCTGCTCGTCGGTCCGGCGGTCTAGAGGGGCGACCGGCAGCGCGGGTACGCAGGCAGGTACTGCCGCGGAACGTGACACCCGAGGTCCCGGGTGTCACGTTCCGTCGTATACGGGGGCGGGGCGGCGCGGTGTGCGGCAGATGCGCGCGGCCGCGTTCGCGACACGGAAATTTCGGCGATTTCGGGAGAACGGATAAAAGCTCTCCGCCACAGATGGTCCATCCTTCAACATCGATATCGCGCCAAACGCTTCGCTCCGCACCCGGTGCCGCGATCCCCTTGCCCCGCCCCGCCCCACACCGCATTCACCCCGTCTGGCAAGGGACTTCGGGGCAGGAATCGAGGCCGACCGTCCCGGGGTGAGTGAATAAACAGGACACCTCGGCCCACCCGTCGCGACCTCCCCGCAGCAAGGATTAGAGGCCGAATTGGGCAGCCGGTAGCGTGCCCGCATGAACGAGCGGACAGGCGACGAGATAAAAAAGGGGCCCCAGAAGCCCAGGTCCGACAATCTCTTTCACCTTGGCGAATTCCGTACTCTTTGGGCTGCTTACGCTCAGTCGATCCTGGGTGACCAGCTGGCCCGGGTGGCGCTGTCGTTGCTCGTCTTCGAACGCACCGACTCGCCGGGGTGGACCGCGGCGACGTACGCCCTGACCACCTTGCCCGCTCTGCTGTCCGGGGTGCTGCTGTCCGGTCTGGCGGACCGGTTCCCCCGCCGCACGGTCATGATCAGCTGCGACCTGGTACGGATGCTGCTGGTCGGGCTGATGGCACTGCCCGGGATGCCGCTGCCGCTGCTCGCCGGACTGCTGGTGCTGGCGCAGCTGGCCGAGGCCCCCTTCGGTGCCGCCCAGGGCGCGCTGCTGCCCACCGTGCTCGGCGTCGAGCGGTACGAGCGCGGCCAGCGGGTCATGCAGATCACCCACCAGGTCGGCCAGCTGGTCGGCTTCGCCGGGGGCGGGCTGCTGGCCGCATGGCTGGGCAGCCACCGCTCGCTGGCCGTGAACGCGGCGACGTTCCTGCTCTCGGCGGCCCTGGTCCGGTTCGGCGTGAAGGCCCGCCCGGTGGCGAGCGCCGCGGCCCGTACGGCGAAGCTCGGCGCCCAGGTCGGCGGCGCCGCCTCACTGATCTGGTCGGACCGCAGGCTCCGCTCGCTGCTCGCACTGGGCTGGCTCGCGGGCTTCGTCGTCCTGCCGGAGGGGCTGGCCGCCCCGTTCGCGGACGAGGCCGGCGGCGGGGCCTCCTCGGTGGGGCTGCTGCTCGCCTCGCATCCGGCGGGCATGGTGCTGGGGGCGGCCCTGCTGGGGCGGTCCGGGGTCGGGGACGAGACCCGGCGCCGGCTGCTCGGCCCGCTGGCGGTCGCCGCGAACCTGCCGCTGCTCGTCTACTGGCTCGACCCCAGTGTGGGGGTGGCGATGTTCCTGCTGCTGGTCGCCGGGGTGTGCTCGGCGTACCAGATCACCGCCGGGGCCACCTTCGTCCTGTTGACCCCGGTCGACCGGCGCGGTCAGGCGCTGGGGCTCGCCCGGTCGGGGGTGACCGCCATGCAGGGGGTCGGTGTCGCCGCCGGGGGCGCGGTGACCGAGCTGACCGGTTCGTCGGCGAACACCATCGGGGCCTCCGGGCTCCTCGGAGTGGTCTGCGCGGTACTGGCCGCCGCGGCCTGGACCCGGGCCCGGGGAGCCGAGGCGGAGATGATTCCCCGGAGCGCGTAGTCCCCTCCCCGGGGGGTCTACGCCCCGGCGGCCAAACGCGGCTAGGGTCGTCGGCAGGAAACCACGTGCGATCCCCAGGAGTACCCAGCGATGTCTATCGACCCGTCCTCGATTCCGAGTTTCGGCGTTCAGCCCGAACCGCAGGCGGCAGGACCCGCGGGCCCTGTTTTCCCCGACCAGGACCTGGTCAAGCAGCTCCTCGACCAGATGGAGGTGAAGTACGGCGTCGACGGCGAGGGTGACCTCGCGGCGGTCTGGGAGGACTTCCGCGTGTACTTCATGTTCCGCGGCGAGAACGAGCAGCAGGTCTTCGCGGTCCGTACGTTCTACGACCGCCCGCACGCCGCCGACCTGCGCCCGGTCCTCCTCGACGCGATCGACGACTGGAACCGCAACACGCTGTGGCCGAAGGTCTACACCCACACCCACGAGCCCGAGGAGGGCTCCGAGGAGACCGAGGTCTCGGTCCGCCTGATCGGTGAGGCGCAGATGCTCACCGGCACGGGCGTCAGCCTGGAGCACTTCGTCTCCTCGACGGCCAGCTGGATCGGCGCCTCGATCCAGTTCGACCGCTGGCTCCAGGAGCGCCTGGGCCTGACGCCCGCCGAGGAGAAGGCGGACGGCGAGGAGCAGGCCGACGGCGAGGACGAGGCCGGCGACGCCTGAGTCCCGCCCCTTCGAGCGCACCCCGGCCCGGGGCGACGGTCCCGCGACCGCCGCCC
>NZ_JBHJQP010000177.1:0-16253 GCF_042262625.1 Streptomyces sp. NPDC056347
TCTCCGGCCGGGCGGCGGTCCGTTCGCGTGTGCGCTGGGCGAGTGACGGTCCGTTCACGCGTATACGCACGGGCGGGCGGCGGTCCGGTCGGACGTGCGCGGCCGGGCTGCGGGCCGTTCACGGGTGTACGGGCGAGTGGCGGTCCGCCGCCGTTTCTTGCAGGCCGCTCAGGCCCGGCGGCCCAGGTGCACGGTGCGCGCCGAGAGCAGGTAGACGTCGGGGCGCCGGCCCAGCCCGGCCGGGTCGTCGGGGTCGAGCAGCCGGTCGAGAGCGGCGCGGTCCTCGGCCGTGAGTTCCTCATGGAACATCTCGCGCCGCCGGGCGAACTCGACGGTGACGTACTCACGGGCCCGGTCGGAGAGCGGCGCGGGGAGGTCCAGCAGGAAGCTCCGGGTGCCCTGCGGGGTCAGCCCGACCGCGGCGAGGAGTGCGCTCCAGTCCTCGGTCTCGCGCCTGCTGCCGGGCAGCGCCGCACGCATGTCCTCGAAGCGGTCCACGTGGATCGCTTCGAGCCTGGCCTCCAGCCCGGGCCGGCCGAAGCCGAGGTCACGCGGGAGCCGACGGGGCTGGAGCCCGCCCTCGGCCAGGGCCACGATGCCGCCCGGGCGCAGCAGTCCGGCGAATCCGGCCAGCACGGCGCGCTGGTCGCCCATGTGGTGCAGGGAGTTCCCGGCCCAGATGAGGTCGGCCTCGCCCAGTCCGTCGAGGCCGTCCTCGAGGTCGGCGTGGTGGGTGCGGAACCGGTCGCCGAGACCGAGGCGCTCGGCGTGGTTCCGGGCGCGTTCCAGGAGTGCGGGGGTGCCGTCGACGGCGACGGCCTCCGCCTCGGGGAACGCCTCGGCGAGCAGGCAGGTGACCAGCCCGGGGCCGCTGCCGATGTCGAGGATCCGCCGGACCTTCGGTGCCTCGGGGAGCCCGGCGATCCAGCGGGCCGCCCGTTCGTACTGGGGCCGGCTGATCTCGGCCTCCAGCTCCAGCACCGGTCCCATCACGTCCCAGTCGATGTCACCCGCGTCCTGCTGGTGACCGTGGCCGTGGTGGTGGCCGGCGTGGGCGGTGCCCGGGTGGTGGCTGTGCGCGGTGGATGTGTGGGGACCGTGTCCGGTGTGCTGGCTCATGAGGACCAGCGTCACCGCGGACAAGGAGCGCGGCAAGTTTTGTTGCCGGTTCGGCAATCGGCTGTTTCCGGACGTCTGCGGGCGTCCGGCAGCGGCCGGCCCCGACCCGCATCTCACGCAATGGACACCTGCATATTGCCGGTAGGCCTTCGGGCCCATAACTTGCGTTTATGGAGCTGGAGTTGCGCCATCTGCGAACCGTACGTGCCATAGCCGACACCGGCAGCCTGACCAAGGCCGCCGCGACGCTCGGGCTTGCCCAGCCCGCGCTCAGCGCGCAGCTGCGCCGGATCGAGAAGGCGCTCGGCGGTCCGCTCTTCGACCGCGACCACACCGGGGCCCGGCCCACGCTCCTGGGCGAGCTGGTGCTGGAGCGGGCCCGGGTGGTGCTGCCCGCCGTCAGCGAGCTCCAGGAGGAGGCGGTCCGCTTCGCCAACGCGTGGGGCGCGATGGAGCGCTTCCGGCTCGGTGGTACGCACGGTCCGCTGCTGGGCGGTCTGGTCGACCGCCTGGTCACCGCGCATCCGACGGCCCCCGTCTCGACGTACACCTCCTGGTCGGTCGCGGAGATCGCCGCCCAGCTGGTGGACGGGCGGCTGGACTTCGCCCTCATCGGGACGTGCGGGGAGAGCCCGCCGCCCGCCCATGACCGGCTGACCTGGCAGGTGATCGGCGTCGATCCGGTCTTCGTGATGCTGCCGGAATCCCACCGGCTCGCCGGTGAGCCGGAGCTGGATCTCGCCGCGCTGGCGGAGGAGTGCTGGGCGGACGTGCCGGGCGAGGGGTGTTTCGCCGACTGTTTCGTCGGCGCCTGCGCCCGGGCCGGGTTCAGCCCCGTCTCGGTGTACGAGACGGACACGGCCTCCGTCGTCCATCTGGTGCAGGTGGGGCGGGCGGTCGGGCTGTGCCGGGCGACGTTCCCGCCGGCCCCGGGGGTGGTGACCCGGCCGATCACCGGTTCGCCGCTGAGCTGGCGCCATCTGCTGGGCTGGCATCCGCGTTCGACGGCGGCCGGGGCCGCGGCGGGATCGGTGAGCGGGTACACCCGGGCGGCGTACGCCGAGGCGGTGCGGCGCAGCGGGAGCTACACCGACTGGCTCTCCGCCCACCCCCGGTTCGGCGCGGCACTGTGACGGCGTACGGGTCCGGCGCCGCGACGTGCCGCGACGGCGGGCGGTACTACCGCTGCCGCACGCCGTGGCCGGGGGCGATCGCCGCCACCCGCCCGGCCAGCTCCAGATCGTTCCCGGTGACCGCGCCGCCCGCGTCGTGCGTGTTCACGGACAGGGACACGGTGTTGTAGCCGAGGGTCAGGTCGGAGTGGTGGTTCAGCTCGTTCTGGATCGCGACGACGTGCTGGACGAACGCGGCGGCGGCGATGTGGTCGCGGAACCGGTAGGCGCAGGCGATCCGGTCTCCCTCCAGCGACCAGCCGGGCAGATCGCCCAGCCCGTCCTCGATCTCCTGCCGGGACAGCGGTGCGGCGGGCATGGGGCGGCTCCCTCGTCGGCGTTCGGTACGACCAGCGGTGCCGGTGACGTTACGGTCTTGGTATGACAACTGTCGCGCCCGACACGGGGGTAGGAACGCTGCTGCGCAGTTGGCGTGAGCGGCGCCGGATCAGTCAGCTGGAGCTGGCGCTGCGTGCCGATTCCTCGGCCCGGCACATCTCGTTCATCGAGACGGGCCGCTCGCGCCCCAGCGAGGAGATGATCCTCCGGCTGGCCGAACATCTCGACGTACCGGTCAGGGAGCGCAACGCCCTGCTGGTGGTGGCGGGTTACGCGCCGCGCTACGCGCAGACCCCGCTGGACGATCCGGCGTTCGGCGCGCTGCGCGAGGGGATGGAGCGGCTGCTGGAGACGTACGAGCCCTATCCGGCGATCGTCGTCGACGGCACCTACGACATCGTGGCGGCCAACCGGGGGATGCTGGTGCTGGCGGAGGGGGCGGCCGGGCATCTGCTGGTTCCGCCGGTGAACGCCATGCGGCTGACGCTGCATCCGCAGGGGCTCGCCCCGCGCATCCGCAATCTGCGGGAGTGGCGGGCCGATCTGCTGGACCAGATGGAGCGTCAGATAGCTCTGGTGCGTTCGGCCGAGCTGCGCGAGCTGTACGAGGAGGTCGCGGGCTATCCCGTACCGGAGGACAGCGAGCCCCGGCCCGTGCGGTCGCTGCCGTTCGCGCTGCCCCTGCTGATCGAGCACGGCGGGCGGACGCTCTCCTTCGTCTGCTCCATCGCCACCTTCAACACGCCGATGGACGTGACGGTGGCGGAGCTGGCGATCGAGACGTTCCTGCCGGCCGACCGGGCCACCGCCGACCATCTGCACGCCCTGTCCCTCTGACGGCCGACGGCCCCGGACAACTCCCGGGGCCGTCGGACCGGCGGTCTACACGCGGGCCCCGTTGTCGTGCGGGTCACGGCGGGCCGTCTTCGTACCGGAGCGGCGTCCCGGGGACCGTTTGCGGGCGGGCGGCGGGGCCTTGCTGCTGCGCTCCAGGACCAGGGCGGCGGGCACGGCGGTCAGCACAGAGGAGTACGTGCCCACGCAGATGCCGATCAGCAGGGCCAGGGCGAAGTCCGCGAGGGAGTCACCGCCCAGCACGGCGAGCGCGACCAGGATGAACAGCGCGCCCATCCCGGTGTTGACGGTGCGCGGGACGGTCTGAACGATGGCGCGGTCGGCGACGGTGGCCAGCGGGACACGTCTGGCCTTCGCCCACAGCTCCCGTACCCGGTCGAAGACCACCACCGAGTCGTTGACGGAGTACCCGATGACGGTGAGGAGCGCGGCCAGGAAGATCCCGTCGACGGTGCGGCCCAGCCAGGCGAACGCCCCGACCAGGATGATCACGTCGTGGACCAGGGCTCCGACCGAGGCCAGGGCGAAGGTCCAGCGGAACCGCACGGCCAGGTAGGCCAGCTGCACCAGTACGGCGATGGCGAGCGCGACCAGCGCGTTGCGCCGCAGTTCGTCGCCGAGGCTGGGGCCGATGAGCTCGTCGCGGACCTTGGTGGTCTCGCCGCCCTCCTTCGCGAGGGCGGCGCGCAGGGCGTGCTCGGCGTCGTTGTCGAGCCCGGCGGTCCGTACGGAGAGGTCGCCCGCGCCCGCCGTGGTGACCTCGGCGTCACCGAAGCCCGCACCGGCCAGTACGGTGCGGGCCCGCTCCACGTCGACGGGCCGGCTGGTCGAGTACTCCACCAGCCGGCCGCCGGTGAACTCGACGCCCAGGTTCACCCCGCGTACGACGATGCCGAGGACGGCCACCGCGACCAGCACCGCGGAGACCGTCAGCCAGCGGCGCGGGGACTTCATCAGCCGGGGGTCGCGCCGGGTCAGCCAGGTGCGTACCCGGCCGGGGATCGCGATGCCGTTGACGCCCCGGCGGTCGTTGACGAACCGGGAGCCGGCGGCGATCTCGGTGAGCGCACGGGCGATGACCAGCGCGGAGAACATGGACGCGATCACGCCGATGGCCAGGGTGACGCCGAAGCCCTTCACCGGCCCGGAGCCGAGGAAGAAGAGCAGTCCGGCCGCGATGAGCGTGGTCACGTTGGAGTCGGCGACGGCGCTCCAGGCGCCGCGGAACCCGGCGGTCAGCGAGGTGCGCAGAGTGCGGCCGGGATGCTGGGCGTGTTCCTCCCTGGCCCGTTCGAAGACCAGTACGTTGGCGTCGACCGCCATCCCGATGGCCAGGACGAATCCGGCGAGACCGGGCAGGGTGAGGGTGACGCCGAGGGCCACCAGGGCCGCGTAGGAGATCAGACCGTAGGCGGCGAGCGCGAAGGCGGCGAGCGCGCCGAAGAGCCGGTAGACGACGGTGATGAAGAGCGCGGTGGCCGCGGCGCCGATGAGGGCGGCGCGGGCGCTGGCGTCGATGGCGGCGGCGCCGAGCGTCGGGCCGACGGTCCGCTGCTCGACGATCTCGACGGGCAGCGGCAGGGCGCCGCCCTTGATCAGCAGGGCGAGTTCGCGGGCCTCGTCCGCGCTGAACGATCCGGTGATCTGGGTGGAGCCGGAGGGCAGTCCGGTCTTGCAGGCGACGGAGGGGGAGACCTGCGGCGAGGAGATGATCTGCTGGTCGAGGACGATGGCCACGCGACGGCGCTCGTCCCCCTCCGGGTAGCAGGCGGCCTCACCGGTCAGCCGGGTCCAGTCCCGGCCGGCCTGCTTGTGGAAGTCGAGCGAGACCGTCCAGCCCGCGCCCTGCTGGGCGTCGAACTCGGCGGTGGCGTCCTTGACACCGGCGCCGTTGAGCCGGACGGGGCCGAGGTCCAGGGCGCGGCCCTGTTCGTCCCGGAGGGTCGTCCCGTCGTCGCCGGGGGCGCCGTTGCCGCCGTCCTTCTTGTCGCCGTCCTTCTTGTCGCTGTTCTTCTTGTCGCCGTCCTTCTTGTCGCCGTCCGCGGTCTTCTTGCCGGTGTCCGTGGACTTGTCGCCGGTGTCGCCGGTGTTTTCGGTGCCGGGGCCCTGGACCGCGTGGAAGCTGAGCTGGGCCGTGCGGCCGATGACCTCGGCGGCCTTGCGCGGGTCCTGGACGTCCGGGAGTTCGACGATGATCCGGTCCTCGCCGGAGCGGGTCAGGGTGGGTTCGGCGACGCCGAGGGAGTCGATGCGCTGGCGCAGCACTTCGAGGGTGCGCTCGGTGCTCTCCCGGTCCGCCTTCGCGGTGTCCGAGTCCTTGGCCTGGAGCACCATCCTGGTGCCGCCCTGAAGATCGAGGCCGAGTCTGGGTGACATGGTCAGCGTGATGAGCACGGAGACGAGCAGCACGGCCGCAGCCAGAACCGCCCGCACCGTGGTGGCGCGAGTCATGGGTTTCCTCCGAGGGGGCGCCGACCGCCCTCACCTCGGCGGGAACGGAACGGCGGTGCTGTGGAACGGGACCGGTGGCAGGACCGGTGGCCGGTGAGCGGCCGTTCCCGGAGGTCCGCGTACGCCGGGGAGCGCGACGCGCAGGCGCCCGGCGGCGCGCGGGGGCGCGGCCGGGGGCGGGCGGTGGGCACGGTGCTGGGGCCTGCTTCCGGGGGTGCCGGGCAGCAGGGCGTCGGGACCGGGCGGCGGGAGGTGGTGTGCGGTGCGGACCTGGTCGCTCCCGGCCCTGGGTGGGGGGACGGGGCCGGTCTGCGGGCGGTGCGGGTGTTCGGCCGCCGCGGCCGTACGGACGCGGCGGGCGTCGTGGGCGGCGCCGGTGCCGACGCCTGAGCGGCTGGTGTGGGTGGGGCGGACGGTGCGGTCGGTGTGCGGGGTGGGCCGGTGGGCGCCGGGGGTGTACGCGGCGGAGGGCGGCACTCCGGCGGCCGGGCGGGCGGGCGGCGCGGCGCCGAGGGCCGAGGGGGCGCTGCCGGTGACGGCGAGGACGGTGAGCAGGAGGGCGGCGAGCAGCGCCCGGGCAGCCCGCACGGTGCGGTGGTGTGCCGGGGTGTACGGCCGTGCCCTCGGGGGCGCGTTCCCCGGGGGCGGCCCCGGGAGGGGGGTCACCCTGCTCGGCCGGTCGGAACCGTGGCCGTGGCCGTGGTGGCCGGGCGGAGCACGGAGTCGAGGACCATCCCGGCGCCCCGGACGACGGCGGTCGCCGGATCGTCGGCGAGGCGCACCGGGGCGCCCAGCCGGGCCGCGATCCGGTCGGTGATGTCGGGGCGGGCGGCGCCGCCCCCGGTGAGCAGCGGGCCCTTGCGCAGAGCGCCGAGGACGGCGCCGTGCCGGTCCTGCTGCCACATCTCCGAAATCATGTCCATGACGGTGCGGACGACTTCGGTGGGACGCTGGTCCGGGTCGAGATCGCTCAGTCCGGTCTCGGCCTGGCGGGCGTCGCGGACCCGGTCGTCGACGAGGAGGGTCACCTCCGTCAGCCCCGCGCCGATGTCGACGACGAGCAGCGGGCCGCCGTCGCGGGGCCCGGCCGACGCCGCCGCGGCCCGCGCGCTGTCGAGGGCGATGACGGTGGTCGGCCCGAGCGCTGCGAGGAGGTCGTGCGCCGCCGCGCGGTGCCGGGGGCCGGCGAGGACGGGGTGGCTGAGCACGATCACGGTGCCGGTGCGGTCCGCGCCGAGTGCCGTTTCGGCGATCCGGCCGAGCATCCGGCCGCAGGTCTCGGCGTCGACGATGCGGCCGCGCCGGACCGGGCGGCCGCGACCGGGCCCCGCACCGGCTTCGCCGCAGACGTCGGTGTCGGCCAGGACGCCGCGTCCGGGCACCCAGACACGGGTGCGGGAGCTGCCGAGGTCGAGGGCGAGACCACGGGTGACGCCCCGGTGGTCCCGGTGGACGGACGGGCCGAGCCGCGGTCCATGGTGCAGTGAACGCATCGTCCCTCCCCCGGCTCGCCCACGCGGCCGCGCGCACACCCGTGCGCCCGCTGAATGCGAGGCACGGTCGAGCCCTCACTATGCAATAGGGAGGCAAAGAAAGCCACTCCCGGGCAAAATCCAAGGATCCGCCCGCTCTGCCCGGCTCTCTTCCCGCCCCCGCGCGTGTCGATCCCTCGTCGCGCCCGGCCCTCGTCACGCCGGGACCTCACGGGAGACGGATCCTCGCCAGGACCGGGCCCTCGTCAGGACCCCGTCCCTCGTCGGGACCCGGGCCCGGGCGGGGCTCACACCGGCTGGGGCAGGAAGTCGGCGATCAGCTCGGCGAACTCGTCGGGCGCGGCTATCCGTATGCCGAGGTCCTCCGCCTTGGTCCGCTTGGAACCGGCCTTCTCCCCGGCGACCAGGAGCGAGGTGCGCTTGGAGACGCTGGAGGAGGACTTGCCTCCGGCCCGCTCGATAAGCTCGTTCATCTCGTTCCGGGAGAGCTTCTCCAGGGCACCGGTCATGGCTCCGGTGACCACCACCGTCATCCCGGCCAGCGGCAGCCCCTCCCCCGCCTCGGCGCCCTCCTCGGTCTCCTCCCCCGGCACGGGCGGCGGTGTGGCACCGGGCTCCGTCATGTTGACCCCGGCGGCCACCAGCTTCTCGATCAGCGGTGCCAGCTCCGCCAGCTCCGCGACGACCCCGGCGGCCTTCTCCTTGCCGATGCCGTCGACCCGCTGGAGCTCATCGGCGTCGGCCGCCCTGATCCGGTCCATCTCCGCGAAGTAGCGGGCGATCCGCCGCGACATGGACCGGCCGGTGCCGCGCACCCCGAGCGCGCAGAAGACCCGCGAGAGCGGCTGGGTCCGTGCTGTCCCGATGGCTGCCAGGAGGTTGTCGGTGCTGGTCTCCCCCATCCGCTCCAGGTCCAGCAGCTGCTCGCGCCGGAGGGTGAACAGGTCGGCGAAGTCGGTGACCAGCCCGGCCTCGACGAGCTGGACGACCCGGGTCGCGCCCAGGCCCTCGATGTCGAGCTGGTCGCGGCCCGCCGCGTACGAGATGGAGGCGACCAGGCGGCAGGCGCGACCCCGGACGCAGCGCCAGCGCTGCTCGCTGGTGTCTATCTCCGAGCCGCACTGGGGGCAGGACTCCGGGAACTCGATCGGCTTCTCGTCGCCGGTCCGCAGATGGGCGACCGGGGCCTCGATGCGGGGAATGATGTCCCCCGCCTTGTAGACCATCACCCGGTCGCCCAGGCGCAGGTCCCGGCGGGTGATGTCGGCGGGGTTGTGCAGGGTGGCGTAACTGACGGTCGAACCGTCGATCTCGACCGGCTCCAGCACGGCACGCGGCGCGATGATGCCCGTCCGGCCCACGTTCCACTCGACGTCGAGGAGCCGGGTGACCTTCTCGACGGCCGGGAGCTTGTACGCGATGGCCCAGCGCGGGGCCCGCGTGCCGGAGCCCGCCTCGCGCTGGTCGGCCGCGAGGTCGGCCTTGATCACGATGCCGTCGATTCCGAACGGAAGCGCGGCACGCCGGGCGGCGATCTCCTCGACCCTGTTCTGCACCTCCTCGACGGCGCCGACCGTGCGCGGCGCGACGTCGGTGTCCGCGGCGGTGTGCACGCCGAGGCGGGCGACGAGGCCGAGGACCTCGCTGTGCGGGAGCTCGGCGAGGGTGTCGGCGAGCCCGCCGGATTCGGGCAGCGGCAGCGCCCCGTAGGCGAAGAACGTCATCTCGACCGTGTACGCCCGGTCCTTGGCCCGCAGCGTGCCGGCCGCGCCGTTCCTCGGGTTGGCGAAGGGGGCGCCGCCGTGCTCCGTGCGGACGGCGTTGGCCTGTTCGAACTGCTCGGTGGTCATGAGGATCTCGCCGCGCATCTCGATCGTCACCGGCTCGGCGAGCTGCTCGGGCAGGCCGACCACCGTACCGATCGCGTGCGAGACGTCCTCACCCGCGGTGCCGTCTCCGCGGGTGACGAGCTGCTCCAGGCGGCCCGCCCGGTAGCGCGCCGCGACGGCCAGTCCGTCGAGCTTCGGCTCCACGCTCCAGGCCGCGACGGGCCTGCCTATCCGGCGCTCCAGCGAGGCCGTCCACGTGACGAACTGCTCGGCCGAGAAGACGTTGTCCAAGGAGAGCATCGGCACCGTGTGCGGGACGTCACCGCTCGCGGCACCGCCCGCCACCTTGCCGGTGGGAGAGGCGTCGAGCACCTCCTGGGGGTGCTCCTGCTCGTAGGCGTCGATCCCTCGCACCAGCCGGTCGTAGGCGTCGTCGTCGAGCGTGCTTTCGCCCGTGGCGTAGTACGCGGCGGCGGCCCGCGTCGCTTCCTCGACCGCGGCGGCGTAGGCGGCGGTATCGGCGAGCACAACAGCTGAGTTCGTCATGGCCCCCATCCTGCCGTCCACCACTGACAACGCCCCGTCCGCTCCCGCCGTCCACCGCCGGCAGCACCCCGCGGCCCCCGTCGTCCGCCGGGGACGGCGCTCCTCAGCCCGCCGCCCGGAGCGGTCCGTCGGCGTCGTCCGCCCCGGGCGCCAGCGGGACCTGCGGGCCCGAGCACTCCCGCAGCCAGCGCCGCAGTACCCGGTGCACCTCCTCCGCGCCGACCAGTTCCTCGCCCCGGGGCACCGGCGCGGACAGCCCGGCCGGCCACAGCAGGAAGGGCCGGGACTGCTCGCCGCCCAGGCCGCCGTGCGAACCGATCTGCTCCTCGAAGGCGTGCACACAGCCCGTGGCACCGTCGTACATCGAGTTGACCATGATGTCGGCGACGTGCGGGAAGGTGTCCGTGCGCCGCACCGCCGCGGCCGCGCCGGGGCCGAACGGGGCCAGCGGCCCCTGCCCGTCCACCAGCTCCGACACCGGGACCTCCGTGCCGCCGCGGCCCAGCACCACCGAACCGTGGCGCTCGCTGCGGACCAGCAGGAAGCCGATGCCCGGGTGGTTGGCGAGGGTGCCGAGCAGGGCGGGGCGGCTGCGGTCGAGCTGTTCGCGCGAGGCGCGTCCCCGGATGTCGGGGAAGGAGATCAGGCCGAGGTTCCCGGAGGCGAGGACCACGGGCCCGGAGGGTTCGGCGAAAGGTTCCTCCTCGCCTTCGGCGACCGGCCGGTGCAGCGCGATCCGTACCGCGTCACGTGCCTCCGAGGCGCTGCGGGTGTGCTGGGCCCGGCGGGGCACCGGCAGCCCGCAGCCCGCCCGCACCAGCTCCTTGAGCGTCAGCCCGTACGCCCCCTCGAAGGTCTCCCCGGGGCTCTGCCCGTGGTCCGAGAGCAGGACGATCCGGTAGGTGCGCGGGGTGTGCTCGGCGACCTTGGCGATCAGGGCGAGCGAACGGTCCAGCCGCGCGAGCACCTTCTCCGCGTCGCGGCTGTGCGGTCCGGAGTGGTGCGCCACCTCGTCGTACGCGACCAGGTCGGCGTAGACGGCGGTGCGCCCGGCGAACATGTCCCCGATGACGGCGGAGACCACCACATCGCGTTCGACGACGGTCGCGAAGGCGCGGATGAAGGGGTAGAGGCCGCCGCGCTTGACCCGGGGCGTCACCTTCCGCATCCGCGCCCGGGTCGACTGCCCGATCTCCCGGCCGACCTCGGCGACGAAGGAGAGCGCGGTGCGTACGGCATTGGCCGGGTCGGAGAAGTACGCGAAGTACCCGGCCCGGGAGCGGCGGCCCTTGCCGAAGCGGGCCGCCATGGACAGGACGAGAGCCAGCTGGTCGGCGCCGCCGCTGAAGAGGTTGCCGCGGCTGGCGCCGTCCAGGGTGAGCAGCCCCCCGTCGCGGGTGCGCTCGACGGCCCGGCGCTGGAGCTCCAGGGCGCTCGCGGGGCGGCTGGAGACCATGACGTCGCCGGTCTCCTTCTCGTACCAGCGGAAGGCGGGGACGTCGTGGTTGCTGCCGTGCAGGATGCCGAGCTGGCTGGCACCGGTCTGGCTGGACCAGTCGGTGCGCCACGGGGTGAGCCGGTGCCCCTCCTCCTTGTCGGCCAGCCAGTGGGCGACGGTCGGCATCAGGCCCGTCTCGGCGGCGTGGGCGAGGGCGTCGTGGCCGACTCCGTCGAGCTGGATGAAGACCGTGCCGGGCGGGCCGCTGCGTCCGCTGTCCGTACCGCTGCGCCGTCGGCGCCGGTCGGCGAGCCGGGAGAGCCTGCGCCGGTACGCGTTGTCGTCGCGGACGGCGAGCGCGGTGGAGGTGGCGGAGGCGACGGCGGACATCACGGCCGCGACGACGACCGCGGTCTCCGGGTTGGCCGCGCCGCGCCCGTCCGGGATGAGTCTCAGGGCGAGCAGCAGCAGCGAGCCGTTGAGGAAGAAGACGAGCAGGCCGAGGACGAGCGCGGGCACGACGAGCAGGGCCCGTACCAGGACCGGCCAGACCAGCGCGGAGAGCAGACCGAAGGCACCGGCGCCCCAGGCCGCGGTGAACGCGGTCTTGGTGATGCTGTCGCCGTCGGCCGACTGGAGATGGAAATCGGGCAGTATCCCGGCGAGCACCAGCATCGTGAGCGTCGAGACCGCCCACACCACGACCACTCGTACCAGGGCGCTGCCGGCCGTTCGCCATCGCCCGTCGACCACGCCGCTCCACCTCACGTACGGACCCCGCTGCTCCGGGTCCTGGGCCCCCAGCTTTTCACAGCGGATCCGCCCGGCACCTGGCACGGCGGCCGGGGACCGGGTCAGCAGCCGTCGTAGCCGGCCGTCGGCATGGAGAGTCTTCGGTGCACGTTCGCCTTGGTACGGGGGGTGTAGCGGGGCTCGTCCAGTCCCGCGATCTCCAGTCCCACCCCGCGCCGCTCGCACTCGGCGGCGAACTCCGGGACCGAGGTCACCGCCCGGGCCAGGACACGGTCGCTGGCGGCCACGAAGAGCTCGATCTCACCGCTCTCCACGTCGGTCCATAACGCGTGGTGGTCGGGGCGCAGCCCGTACAGCCGCAGCTGGCGGGTGACGACGTACCCCTTGTCGGCGGCCCAGCGGGCGCACATGTCCTGCTGGCCCCGGGTGTCCACGAGGAACGGATCGCTGTCGAGCTCCTCGAGCGGTGTCAGGCTGGCGATGGCCGCCACCCGTACGTCCGTCATGTCCCCCATGGCCGTCCCCCCTGCTGCGTCGCGCCCCGGCCACGATCCGCCGGACACGGCCCGGGACCTGTCGGCGACCCTACCCTTCGCGCGGCGGCGCAAGAAGGCGCGTGCCGGGCCTGCGGGGAGGTGAGGGGCGCGGACCGGAACATCTGTGCGCCCCCACTTGGTGGACAGCCTTTAGGCTCGACAGGGGGAACGCACGAAGACACCGGGAAACGGCCCGGGAGCCCCGGGAGCGAGGAGGCGGCGCGTGCCGGTGGAAGTCACCTGGTGGGGCCATGCCACCTGCACCATCGAGGACTCCGGGGTGCGGGTGCTGACCGACCCTCTCTTCGCGCGGCGCTTCGCACATCTGCGTCGCCGCCGCGGTGAGCTGCCCGGAGCCGAGGCGGCCGTGGCCGACGCCGTGCTCGTCTCGCACCTGCACTCCGACCATCTGCATCTGCCGTCGCTGGCCCGGCTCGCCCCCGGCAGCCGGCTGGTGGTGCCGCGCGGCGCGGTGCACGCGGTGCCGGGGCTGCGGTTGCTGCGTGCGGTGCGCGGGCTGCGGATCACCGAGGTGGTCCCGGGCGACGAGATCCGGCTCGGCGAGGTGCGGGTACGGGTGGTTCCGGCGCTGCACGACGGGCGGCGGCTGCCGGTGGGCCGGCACCGCTCCCCCGCGCTCGGTTTCGTGGTCGAGGGCGAGGCGCGGACGTACTTCGCGGGCGACACGGGGCTCTTCGACGGCATGGCGGACGCGGTCGGGCCGGTGGACGTGGCGCTGCTGCCGGTGGGCGGCTGGGGTCCGTATCTGGGGCACGGCCATCTGGACGCGGGCCGGGCGGCGCAGGCGCTGGCCCGGCTGGAGCCCCGGTCGGCGGTGCCGGTGCACTACGGCACGTACTGGCCGATCGGGCTGGACGGGGTCCGGCCGCACGAGTTCCACGCGCCGGGCGACGAGTTCGTCCGGAAGTCGGCACTGGTGGCACCGGACGTGGCGGTGCACCGGCTAGCCCACGGCGAGCGGGTACGGCCGGAGGCCGCCAGGTGATCCAGCAGGTCGTGGGGCAACTGCCCCCGGAGTCGACGCAGCAGGCGGTCGGCTATCCGTCGTTGTTCCTGCTGGTGGCGCTGGGTGCGCTGGTGCCGGTGGTGCCCACGGGGGCGCTGGTGAGTTCGGCGGGGGTGGTGGCGCTGCACCAGTCGTCGCCGTTCTCCTTGCTGATCGTCTTCGGGGTGGCCTCGGCCGCGGCGTTCCTCGGTGACATATGCCTGTACTGGCTGGGTCAGCGCGGGGTGCGGTCGAGGAACGGGTCCCGGTGGCTCAAGACCATCAGGGACCGGGCGGCCCCGGAGCGCCTCGCGCAGGCCCAGCGGAAGCTGGACGAGCACGGTGCGACGGTGCTGGTGCTGTCCCGGCTGGTGCCCGCGGGGCGGATTCCGGTGATGCTGGCCTGTCTGCTGGGCAGGATGCCGCTGCGCAGGTTCGCCCGGGGCGACATCCCGGCGTGTCTGGCGTGGGCGGCGACGTACCAGCTGATCGGCATCCTCGGCGGTGCGCTCTTCCCCGAACCGTGGCAGGGGGTGGTCGCCGCGGTCGGGCTGACGCTGCTGGTCAGTGCGGGTCCGGCGGTATGGAGGCGGACACGGGCCCGGTTCGGCCACTGACCGCCCGCGAGACCGGGTCCAGTGCCCGCGAGGCGCCGACCGGCAGGTCCCAGAGGAGTTCCCCGGGGTGTCCGGCCCGCTGCCAGGCGGCACGCAGCCGGATCAGCGGTTCGAGTACGGGCTCCGCGGAGAGCAGGAAGGTGGCCCAGTGCATCGGCGCCATCGCGCGGGCGCCGAGGTCCCGGTAGGCCAGTACGGCCTCCTCGGGGTCGGTGTGCACGTCACCGAGCCACCAGCGCGGCTCGTACGCGCCGATCGGCAGGAGGGTCAGGTCGATGCCGGGGTGGCGGCGGCCGATCTCGGCGAACCAGTGCCCGTAGCCGGTGTCCCCGGCGAAGTGGACGCGCGGTCCGCCGGGGGCGCCGATGATCCAGCCGCCCCAGAGCGAGCGGCAGGTGTCGGTGAGGGTGCGCCTGGACCAGTGGTGGGCCGGTACGAAGTCGAAGCGGACGCCGTCCAGTTCGGCCGCCTCCCACCAGTCGAGTTCGGTGACGCGGCTGAAGCGGCGTCTGCGGCACCAGCGGCCGAGCCCGGCGGGGACGAGGAGCGGGGTGTCCCTGGGCAGCCGGCGCAGGGTGGGGGCGTCGAGGTGGTCGTAGTGGTTGTGGCTGATGACGACGGCGTCCACGGGCGGCAGGTCCTCCCAGGGGACGCCGACCGGGGTGATCCTGGCGGGTGTCCCGAGGAGGCGCCGGGACCAGACGGGGTCGGTGAGCACGGTCAGCCCGCCGGTGCGGATGATCCAGCTGGCATGCCCGGCCCAGGTGACGCAGGTGCCGCCGACGGGGACGGCGGGGAGCGGGGCGGGGGCGTACGGGAGGTGGTGGATGCCGCGCATTCCCTCGGCGTCCGGCCGCACGGCGCGCTCGCGCAGCAGCCGGGACATGGCCATGACGCCGGGGAGGGGTGCGGTGAGCCGGTCGGCGAAGCTCCTGGGCCAGTGCCGGATCTCGCCGGGCGGGCGCGGGGCGGGGTGCGGGGGCGCGGTCCCGGAGCGGCGGCACCCGGTCTCTTCCGTCATCGGTCGACTCCCGTCTCGCGGCTCTCGCCCGGGGCCGTGCGGTGGGTCGTCAGCGCAGTTCGGCCAGGGCCGTCCCGAAAATGCTCAGCGCTTCGGCCACATGCGGCAATTCGAGGGGCGCCACAGCGGTGAGCGACTCCCGTTGCCGCTCCGGGGTCGTGCCGAGCAGGGTGCCGGTACCCAGCCGTACGCGCAGCGCCCCCAGTTCGTCGCCGAAGCGGTGCCCGCCCGGGGCCGGGGTGCCGAGGCGTTCGGTCAGGTACTCCTCCAGCTCCAGCGAGTCCGTGACGCCGCGTTCGGCCAGCCGGGCCCGGAGCGGTCCGAGGTCGGCGTAGAGGTGGCGGCCCGCCTGCGGGGGCCTGGCCAGCGCGCCGGAGGCCAGGACCGCGCGGTGGGCCGCGGCGGCGACCTGGGCCTGGAGCGCGGCGGCCCGGCGGACCCGCTCGGTCACGGCGTCCGGTTCGCGCAGCGCGTGGGCGGCGGCACGGGCGACCGGCCCGGCGACGTGCGCGCCGAGCGCGGTGAGGATGTCGAGCGTGCGGGCGTGGCGCAGCGCGGCCCGCCCGGTGCCGGGGAACCTGGCCACCGCGACCGGCCAGGCGGAGGGGGTCAGGGCGCCGGCCAGGTCGCAGACGACGGTGACGTCGTCGGGGAACATCTCGGCCGGGCTGAGCAGGACGGTGTCGCGGGGCCGGTGCAGGGTGTCGCGCCAGGTCTCGTCGCTGACGATGTGCAGCCCCTCGGCGATCGCCGCCTCGCAGGCCTCGCCGACCAGTTCGGGCGGGGCGACGGTGGCGGTCGGGTCGTCGACGACGGAGATCAGCAGCAGCCGCGGCCTGCCGCCCTCGGCGCGCACCCTGCGTACGGTCTCCAGGAGCGCGTACGGGTCGGGCACGCCGCCGCACTCGGCGGGGGTGGGCACCTGGTAGGCGGGCCTGCCGAGCAGCCGGGCCTGCGGGATCCAGGTCGCCGGGCAGGGGCGGGGTACGAGCACGTCGCCGCCGTGCGCCGCGATCAGGGCGAGCAGCAGCGGAGAGGCGCCGGGGGCGGCGGCGACGTGTTCCGGGCCGCCGTGCAG